>WJJU01000327.1 GCA_014729595.1 Chitinivibrionales bacterium | reverse complement strand
GGATAGAACGGCGTAAGCTCCGTCTGGGGCGTTTCACGAACCTTTCCGTAAAGCTCCGAAGTTGAAGCTTGATAAAAACGTGCGGTAACACCGGTCTCTTTTATGGCATCGATGAGTCGCAACGTGCCTAACGCATCGGTCTCGGCGGTGTATTCCGGTACTTGGAATGAAACCTGAACATGCGATTGAGCCGCCAGATTATATATCTCATCAGGATCGATCTTCTCCAACAACCGATTCATATTGCTGCTGTCGGTCATGTCTCCATAATGCAAAAACAGGTTAACATCTCTTTCGTGCGGGTCACGGTAGAGATGGTCGATTCGCTTGGTGTTGAATGTGCTTGCACGACGAATAATGCCGTGCACCTCATACTCTTTCCTCAACAGCAACTCGGTCAGGTACGACCCGTCCTGACCGGTAATTCCGGTAATCAATGCTTTTTTCTTGGACATGCCGACGCTTTCTCGGATGCGGCAATTCGTGCCGTGATGAGGGCCGCCCGCTCAAGTCGTGGTACATCAACGCGCTTGCGACGGCGGCCGTGCTTATAGGTTTTCGAAATCCAACCGACCATGTAGGTGTGTTTGTCCCCGGTCACTAATGCTCTCGAAGTGGCCGGGAACAGTCGCATTCCGAACATGAACCGTGTAACTTTATATTCGTATCTTTGGTTAGATAAAAATAGTAAAGCGCCGTGGCGCATATAGACGGGGGCAAGGACAATCCGCATCAATGATATATTTTGAGTACTTTCATGGAATCTCCTTCAAGTATCCCGGTCTAGGCAAGGGGATATCGGCAATAACCCACTATTTCCGCCGGGAGGCAAGGGTGTCCCGTTTCGTACGACCCGTATGAGAAGTTCTAAATGAGTGCATCGGATTATCCACGTTTCATTACCGGCCCTTCACAACCACTCCGACCTCGCTCTTTAATCCTGATGCCAAACTGGATCGGCGATCTTCTGACGGCACTTGCGGTGGTGGAGGATAAAAGCGCCCAAACGGACGAACAAATTGAGCTTTTAGTACCCGAAGGAATGACCGATTTGGTTCGTCTCCTTTCTCCGCTGCCGGTGATATCGTATCGACGACGTTCAAGAGTCGCCATGCGCGCTACGCTGGCCGAAGTGCGAGCCCGCGCCTTCGACCGCATCTACCTTCTTCCCTTTTCTTTTTCTTCGGGATGGTTCGCATTCAAATCACGTATCCCCACCAGACGTGGAATATGTCGTGAAGGAAGATGGTTGTTGCTTACGGAGCGTCTTCCACGAACAACCCGCGATTTAGGCGTTCATATAACTCAAGAGTACGCTTCCGTACTCAATATCCCTCCCCGGAACCCCGAAACGTTGCGGGGCCAAAGGATAGCGGTAAACAGGGTACATGCCGGCACGATCGTATTTTGCCCGGGCGCCGTCTACGGTCCGGCCAAACGGTGGCTTGGGTTTGCCGAACTTGCAACAACTCTTTCGGCGGAAAGGATTGTTGTTTTGGGAAGCGAAGCCGAGACTGACGCCTCCGTGAGTATTGCCCGCGCCGCACCGAGTCGCGTTACGGATCTTGCCGGCAAAACCTCGCTGATTGAAGCAGCGAGGATTGTTGCGGGCGCCCGGCTTGTTGTTTCCAACGATTCGGGCCTTATGCATCTGGCGGCGTATCTTGGGGTGCCCACCGTTGCGATTTTCGGCTCAACCTCCCCCGTTTGGACCAGACCAATCGGGGATCGGGCCAAAGTTGTTCAAAGTGACGTTGAATGCTCGCCCTGTTTCGATCGAACCTGTCGGTATGGGCATTACCGTTGTCTCCGAGAAATTAGCGTACATCGGGTTACAGAAGCATGCCGAGTGATGCTTGACGCTCGCGTTGAGGGCCAAAATCAAAACGAAGAACTCACCCATGGTGGTGAAAAGCGATGACCTGTTCGGTCCTGCATATAAACCTTTCGCCCGTCTGGCGCGGTGGGGAGGCCCAAACATTATTGCTCGCACGAGGCTTGCACCATCGAGGCTTTGCGTGCCGAATCGCGGCGCCCCCGGACAGCCCACTCGCCCAACACGGTACGGCGTCGGGATTGAAGGTCTTTCCACTCGCGCCGCGCGGTGAACTCGACCCGTTCGCCGCACTTCGCTTACGCCGGTATTTGCACACGCAAAACGTGCGAATCGTTCACGCCCATACGGCACACGCTCATGGAACCGCGGCATTGGCTCTTCTGGGATTGAGATCCGTTCCTTTGGTGGTAACCAGACGAGTGCAACGGGGAATGTCTCCGGGGCCGCTTAGCCGCTTGAAGTACGAAGCCTGCGGCAAGATTATCGCAATTTCGGACCATATACGCCGTTTGCTGATCGAAGCCGGCTTGCCGGCGGAACGCGTTGTACGCATTTACAGCGGTATCGACACGAATAAATTCAAGGGATCGGCCGATCGTGCCGGTATCCGACGGCGACTCGGCATTGCCCCCGGATGTATGACGGTCGGCACCGTGGCGGCGCTGACTTCGGAGAAGGGATTGCCGGTGCTGATCGACGCCGCGGCGCTCGTGGCTCGTCGCCGTCCGCACGTACGCTTTGTAGTAGTTGGCGACGGTCCCCTCAGAGGGGAACTCCAGAATCGCTGTCGCGAGTTGGGTCTCGACGAACACGTGTTGTTCACCGGCTTTCGCAGCGATATTGGCGGGCTCCTGAGCGCCATGGACATCTTCGCCTTTCCTTCACTGAGCGAAGGCTTGGGGACTTCGACGATGGACGCGATGCTTGCCGGTCTGCCCGTAGTTGCCACCCGAACCGGTGGTATCCCGGAGATAGTTAAGCACAATGAATCCGGTTACTTGTTTACCCGAAACGATCATAGGGAACTTGCGAGGCTGCTTGGAGAACTCATCGACGACCGCGGAAAGCGCAGGCGTTTTGGAAACCGAGGCGCCGAATTAGTCCAACGATTCGATATCACCAAGACAATCGAGGCCACGCGGGCGGTCTACGATGAGATTTTGCGCACAAGGGGAAAAAAAAGATGAACCGCTACAGCCTTTGTCTGGTCGGCGCCTACGTACCCGATTATACGCGGGTGAACGTAATCATGTGCGGTTGCGAAGCCAACGATATTTCGATCGAGCATGCTCGGGTCGAGCCCAGCTCCCCTTTCAAACGGAAACGGCGTCTGCGACAACTCTTACGGCGTCGTCCAATAACCACCGATTTCGCGCTGGTCCCGGCATTCTGTCACCACGAAGTCGCGGTTGCCCGGAAATTTTACGAAGGACCACTGATTTTCGACCCGCTTATCTCGCGCCATCTCACCAAGATTCACGACTACCGAAAAGCCGGTCGCTTTTCCATACACGCACTGCGCAACTACGTGGCCGACAAGAGGTCGTTAACACTCGCGGACTATGTATTATCGGACACCCTCGCCCATAAACGCTATTTCCACGAGAAATACGGCATTCCCGCCGAGAAAATCTTTCCGGTGTATGTCGGGTACAACGCCGACCACTTTCAACCAGGCCCGTCTTATAGCCACCAAACCGCCGTCATTGGGTTCTACGGAAGCTTTATACCCCTTCACGGCATCGAAGTAATCATCCATGCCGCCCACCTGCTTCGGCATCGCTCCGATATCCGTTTTGAACTCGTAGGAAACGGCCATACCCGAGCAAGTATGGAAAAGCTGGCTAAGAGTTTGAACCTCGAAAACACGGTATTTTCGGGACAAGTACAGTACGAAAATTTGCCCGTTTATATCGGCCGGTGGGACATTTGTCTGGGCATTTTCGGTTCCACCTTGAAAGCCGACCTTGTGATACCCAATAAAGTATACCACTACGCGGCGTGCCGCAGACCCATCATCACAAAAGATTCCCCGGCGATCAGAGAGCTTTTCACCGACGGACGAGACATTGTTCTTTCACCCGCGAATCCCCGCGCCCTCGCGGACCGTATAGCGGCCCTTGTAGACAATCGGGACCGTGCGGAAACCATTGCCGCGCGGGGGCGTCGAATGATCAGCGAGGGCTACAACCACCGTCGGATCGGTCGCCGAATGCTGGAACTCTTTACCGAGTGGAAAACGTCGGCAATGCGCGAGGAACGGCACGAAACGAATCGAGGCTATTTGCCGAAGGCAAGGTGGTACGAGAATATTTGCCGTGGACGACGACAGTGGACCGGTCAATGAGTCGCCAACGACTAAATTCGCGCATGATTACCGCGGGGTAAACCCTATTACGTTGGGAAGCCGATGTTCGATCACGAGACCTCCGCCCTCTTTGCCGTCCGTCTCGAAAAAACCGTAACGTTCGATGGTAGTGCCGTTATGCGACAGGTAAAATGAAGCCGGTGCGCCTCCTTCAAGGTACATGGCGTTGCTCAGATTTATAGGCAGCTCAAGCAGCATATCGTTAAGATCGTGCACCGAATACGGCGATTGACAAAAAACAAACAAGAGAAAACCGTCGTCGTCCGCACCCAGCGCCGCCGTGCTCCATCGCCGTTTCCGGCGGCTCCACACATTTGTACGTTTGCAACTTATCATGCGTAAATTCTGTACGACCGTCCGATACCGTCTATCTACAGCGGCGAAATCCCGGCATTCGAAATCGACAAGCGCGGCGGACGCGATGCCGGTTGTATCGGGATCACAGACAAACGCCGCGCGGTAATCCTTGCGCACCGACGGGTTCAACACCCGCCCGTCGTTCTTCATGTATCCTACATGGGTCAGGTAATCTTTCGCGTACATCCCGGCGTTAATCGCACCGACGAGTTCATGCCGCTCGCACCACTCCTTAACGGTACGCCTTACACTGTCTTCCCGCACGGCGGAGAGAACGCGGAATGCAAAGTGCTCCGGATCAACCCTCACCACCGTGATTCTGGAATCGCCTCTATGGGATTTTTGGGGCGCATCGAATTCACCGACGTACAGTCCCTCATCCAGTTTCCGCCAGATACCGGGCCCGTCCCCCCCATGCACGGCGGCCAAGCCAAGTAGCCCCGCAAAGCTTACCATCCGAATAAATCCAATCACACTATTCCGAACACCCTTCGCATAAAAATCCGAAATACAATGCTTAACTGTTGTTACCGTAAAGAATACGGCCGATGGATTCTCTGAGCTGCTCGATCAGGAACGGCTTTTGCATGAATCCCGTCACCCCGTCTTCCAAGAGTTTTTCCGCCGCTTCATCCAGATTGTGGCCCGTAGCAATGAGTGCTTTTACTTCGCCGTTGATCCGCTTTAAACGCCGATAGCATTCATCACCTCTCATGGCCGGCATATCCATATCGATAATGACAAGATCGACCCTGTGATAATTGTCTTGGTAAAATTCCAATGCGTGACTCACGCTGCGGAAAAGTATGACTTTATGCCCTAAAGCACGAAGCATTTCACCGCCGGCATCAAGAAAGACCTCTTCATCGTCAATAATAAGAATACGTTTTCCACTTGGCTCATAGTCACCGCATATGGGAATTGTTTCGCGAACGGGCCCAGCGGTTCCTTCACGAAACATCGGCAGATACATCCTGACAGTCGTACCCTCCCCCCGTGCGCTTTCCACCTCCATGGTCCCTCTGTGCGCTTCTATGACACCATGAGCGCTTGCAAGCCCCAAGCCGGTTCCCTTACCCGCTTCTTTGGTTGTGAAAAAGGGCTCAAACACTCTTTTGCGTGTCTCTTCATCCATGCCCACACCGGAATCATGCACGGAAATAACCAAATAGTCACGCGAGGCCGAATCCAAGCCGTGAGTGTAACAGAATTCTCCGTCAACATTCGCCTCAAATGAAGCGAAAACTATCTCCCCCTGCTCGGAAAGCGCATCTTTGGCGTTGAGCGCAACATCGAACAGTGCATCACGCAACTGATCCGGATCGCCGAGAACGGTGGCGGTTCGCGCCGAGAACTCTTTTCTGAGGATTATGCGCATGTCGGAAGAGTCGCGCAAAGCAGCCATAACTTCGGTAACAAGACTATGCATATCTATTTCGAGCGATCGATATCTGCCTTTTCGGGCAAAGCTCAAAAGCTTGGTCGTAAGCCCTGCGGCGCGATTGGCGCCGGCCATAATGGTCCCGGCATACTTCGCCAGCTTTGGATCTCTATCGCCCAGCTTTCGGGTTAATAAGTCCGCGTACCCGGATATCGCTCCCAATATGTTGTTAAAATCATGAGCGATGCCGGCGGCGAGCTGACCTACCGCTTCCATTTTACGCGCTTGAAAGAGCCGTGCCTGGAGTTCCCTTTTTTGCCGCTCAAGCCGTCGACGCTCCGTTACATCACGGATCACGCCTACGGTTCCCGCAAAAACACCGTCCCCTTCCTGAGCATCATACTCATCTTGCCCTTCATCCCCGCGACCCGGCAAAGGGCGCTCGGCGCCAATCTCACGGATCGTTCCCACCGTGCCCAAGAAACGTTTGCCTTTGCTCTGAATATCACGGTCATAGTGGCCGGTTGCCATGACCTCTCCGTAGAACTGCAACCGCCCGGGCTTGTCCCCCTCATCTTCATCGGGCTCTTCTTTGCGATTGAGACGAAGAACCAAGTTTTTGGTTTTCCTCTCACCGGTCCGTCGCTCATCAAAAAGCTTAGGAGCAAGCACTCGTCCGGTAACACGTCCTGTATACTTAGGCAATACCGCGGACCTGCTCACGGAGACAACATCCTCTCCATGCACCAAAACGCTGAAATGCTTTCCCTGCAACTCTTCCGGAGTGTATCCCAGCTCCCTGATGGAATCGCTCACGAAAACAAAATGTCCTTGGGGATCTACTTTATAAACGATGTCGGGGACTACCCGGAGAATAGCCAGGCAATCACTCAACTGCTTCCGTGCCGCCGACAACTCCCGTTCCAGTTCCTCGACCACATGATCTCGCTCCCGTGCCATAACAAGCCTCCCGTGTTCCGTGGGTCGACAGTCATCACAATACGATGACCGGGCGGATAAGGCGAATACAATGCCTACCGGCACCCAATCTCCCATTTGGCGAGACCTTCCCGGCGGCTCTTGGCCAGGGCGCCGAATTTGCCGCAAATTCGATAAATTCGGCTTGTACGCGCCCCATTTGCGCCGCGACGACACCGACAATCATCCGTCGATACAATATCGCCAATTATAGGACGGGCCACCGGTAAGACAAGCCACTAGATTATAGAATGAATGAGAGGGCGAAACAAGGGGCGAAAGCACACAAAAGAGGGGGGACTTGTGCATAGTCGCGCGCTATAGTTATTTCTCTAACCGATGACCAAAAAGATATCTTCAAATCTTCGACTCTATGGGCGCATGTTTCGGTGGGCCCGCCCATATCTACCGCTTTTCGTGGCTTCGATTCTGCTGTCGTTCGTGATTGTCGGT
>WJJU01000326.1 GCA_014729595.1 Chitinivibrionales bacterium | reverse complement strand
ACGCCTTAAAGGCGACACGTAACCCGCGCCCGAAAAATCGAACCCGGCTTCCCGTGGCGATTATGCAATCCAAGCCAACTATTCTCAGGAATACGACGCCCTACTCTTAGACCCGCTTTGAGAATGAGCTACATCAGGGAAGGTCGAACGAGACGGCCTGGATGTGGTCCCCCAAAGCGGAAGAGGTGACATATCTTCGGAAGTGCAGTGAAGAGGTCCAACGAAACAGACAGGTCGTCGAAGCCTGCCCGAATAGCAGCTCATTTTGAAAGTGGCTATTAATGGCCATATCGGACACTAATGTCAACGAAATTGTATCCAATCGACAATTCGGATTGGGAGATAATAAATATGACGCAAGATTACCAGAATCTCAGTCTTGAGCAAAAGAAGCGGCTTCTCTTTGAAATTAAGGCCGGTATCGCGAGACGGAAAACCGACAATGCGGACAACGCAGAACGAGAACACGGCAACCGATCACCGGGGAGTCCCCGGGAGCCGGACGATCAACAGGCGCCATTTCCGCTTACCGAAATACAGGAATCGTTCCTTGTTGGTAAATATTCAACGGAAAAAGGTAATGTCGGTTGTCATATTTACCTTGAATTTACCATGGTACGGTTAGACGTTTTTAAGCTGAACGACACATGGAATCGCCTGATCACTCACCATGAGATGCTTCGAGCAATCATCCAAAAAGGCAACAAACAGCGAATACAAGAGGACGTCCCGCGGGTACAATTCAGAGTTCACGACTTGTCTCGATCGAGTGACAAGGAAATAGAATCTCACCTTTCGCATATTCGAGACCGCATGTCCCATAAAAAGTATGTATTGGACGAGTGGCCTTTGTTCGAAATTCGTGTTACTCTTTTAGAAGCCGATCGGGCGATTATCCATTTTAGTATTGACGAATGGATCGTTGACTACGCAAGCCTTATGTTGCTTCTCAAGCAATGGCATGAACTCTACAAGGATCCGACCCGCCAATTGCCCCACACCAACACGTCGTTCCGGCAACACGTGATCGCTTCTAAGAAATATGAAAAAACGGCGGACTTCCAAAAGCATCTCGATTACTGGCTAAATAAGCTGTCCGATGTTCCTCAGGGCCCAACACTACCTTATGCAAACGTCCGAAACACGAGTATGCTCGCCGTGCCGTGCGTATACCGGCGATACGAGCGCACACTGAGCCGGGAAGAATGGCAATTACTGAAAAACAAAGCCAAGGAGCTTCACATATCACCGACAGCCTTGGTGCTTACGCTCTTCTCCGAGACCCTGCATCACTGGAGCGGCACCGATCGTTTCTCGCTGATTTTAACGTTTTTCAACCGCCTATCCTCCTCATCCGACATCGATTTGGTTGTGGGGCCGTTCATGTCGACGAATTTCTACATCGTTGATAACCGGGAACGTAAAGATACTATAGCGGAAAAGGCGGCCACGTGCCAATGTCGTCTATGGGAGGCGATTGATCACGGCGCGGTGAGCGGGACACGGGTGTTGCGGGAATTGAAAAAAAGGCGTGGAACCTCGACGGACATGAGTTTTCCCGTTGTATTCACCAGTAATCTCGCCAACCGACCCCACGGAGACGTCCAGCCCGGATTTTTCGAAAAAACCACCTACCTCCTTACACAAACGCCGAACGTTTATCTTGATTGTCAGATCTTCGAGAATACCGGCGGCGAACTCTACCTCAGTTGGGACGTAGCGGAAGCCGCGTTTGCCCCAAAGGTCGTGGAAACCATGTTCGAGGATTTCGGCGGGATTTTGTCGACCACGGCGGGTAATCCGGAGCTTTGGAAGGTGACGTCGCTCGCGGACCACTTTACCGTCACTTCATCCATAGCGCGCTTACGACTCGGTGCTCTCTCCGAGCCGGTCGTCGATAATGAGGCTTTGGTACAACTGAAGCCGGATCACCAGCGTCTCCATGAGCCTTTTCGGCTTTCCGATCAACAACAAGCATATCTCTTCGGACGGTTGAGTGAACCTTCCAATTCCGAGGTGAGCTGCCAGGTTTATCAAGAAATCGAAGTAGAGAATCTCGATCTCGATTTGCTCAGGCGCGTTTGGGGGGAACTAACCGATCGTCATGAAATGCTCCGCGCCGCGGTCAATTCCGACGGTACACAGCACATACCGACAGCCGACAACGCCGAGCCGATCGAGGTCATTGATCTGCGTTCGGAAAATCAGGCAAAACGGGAGCGATCGCTTGAAGAAATCCGATCAGCAAAAAAGATGAGCGTCTTTCCGCTGAACAGTGCTCCCTTTCGGGAGCTTACCGTGACACTCATCGATGCTGTACGCTCAAGGCTACATATTCGCATAGACATGCTTATCGCCGACGGCAACTCCATTCAATTAATATTCAGGCAACTCTTCGACGCCTATACAAACCCGCATCTAAGCCTTCCCAAAGCAGCCATAAGCTTTCGGGACTACATGCTTTTTCAAAAACATCATCAGAATACCGAGGCGTACAAGAAGGCGGTGGATTATTGGAAAACAAAAATGGAATCGCTTCCTTCTTGTACCAATCTCACACTTCCTTCCGCATATACGCCGGGCAGCCAAGGCCATAAGCGTTTTAGCGGCATTTTGCCGAAATGGAGCGTCATCGTCAAGCATGCACGGTCATTGAATGTCACGCCGGGCGAACTACTTCTGACCGTATATAACCAGGTGCTGTTGCATTTCGGCGGCAACGAGCCGTTTACTACGGTAGTGGTGAACTGGAGTAGACTGCCGGTACACCCCGACATAAATTTTGTGGTTGGCGACTTCACCGCCCTTTGTTGGATAGCGACGGAACCTAAGCCAACAACACTTCAGGAGAAAATTCGGGAAACGAGTCGTCGGCTTCAAAGCGATTTGCAATGCCGCCCGGTCAGCGGGTTAGCCGCCCTCAGACGGCTTCAGCACACCAAGAAAGATAAAGCGGCGGTATTTCCCATAGTATTCACCGATCTCATGGAGCATAACGGCTTTGTTCCTCCCGCTCCGTTCAAGATGGGATACGGCGCATCGAAAACACCCGGTGTTAACCTTGACAACATCAGTTATGTGGACGGCGACGAGCTTCACTATTCCTGGGACGTCAACACCAGCGTATACGATGAAAACGGTATGCGAACGGTATTCGAGGCCTACGCCGGTGTTTTGAACCGTCTTGTCGCGGACCCTGATGCTTTGCGGTCTTCCAATATCCAAGCGCTCATGAAATGGGAGACGAATAGCGTGGCGAAGGACTCAGCGTCAATAGTAGCGATTGCCTCGAATAATGGATCCAATATAAGCTTGGATCCGAAAAAATGGAATGATACCTCGCGCGACTACCCCCTTCATCTATGTCTTCATCAGGTTATCGAGTCTCAGGTAGAGAAAACGCCGACGGCCACGGCCCTCTTTTTTGAAGAGAGGGCCATGAGCTATTCGGAATTGAATAATGTGTCGAACCAAATCGCCCATTACCTGCAAGGTGTTGGGATCGGTCCCGATTGTATGGTGGGAATTCTCATGAGCCGTTCATTCGAGATGGTTGCCGGTATGCTTGGGATATTGAAGGCCGGCGGTGCTTATGTGCCGTTGGACCCAACCTATCCCACGGAAAGGCTCAAGTTTTTGATTGGTAATTCAAACGCAAAAGTAATCCTCACGCAACGCAGCCACCAACCGTTGGCGGAACAGTTCGATGCATTATCGGTGTCACTGGATGACGAGAATAGCGTCGTTCAATCCTGTACCGTTGATGACGTGGTATGTGACGTTAAGCCCGACAACCTTGCTTATGTTATCTATACTTCGGGTTCCACCGGTCGCCCCAAGGGATGCATGCTACCTCACCGAGCGATCTGCAATCGATTATTCTGGATGCAGGAAAAATATGCATTGACGCCGGAAGACCGCGTGCTACAGAAAACGCCGTTCACCTTCGATGTATCGGTATGGGAGTTTTTCTGGCCTTTGATGAACGGTGCGGGCCTGGTTATCGCCCGTCCGGAATCTCACAAAGACACACGATACCTTTCTCAAATAATCCAAGAGAAGGGGGTGACCACGTGCCATTTTGTACCTTCGATGCTGAATTTCTTTCTCAAGGACGTAAGCGCAACCAATTGTCGCTCCCTCCGACAGGTTTTCACCAGCGGTGAGGCGCTCCCCTTTAATCTGATGAGCCGGTTTCTCAATGAATTTAAAACGTGCGCGCTTCATAACCTGTACGGACCTACGGAAGCCGCGGTAGACGTAAGTTACTGGCCCTGTCATGTTCGGGATGATGAAAAAGTGCCGATAGGCAGGCCAATCGCCAACATTCAGCTTTACGTTCTGGACGAGCAAAAGAGACAAGTCCCCGTCGGCGAGAAGGGTGAATTGCATATCGCCGGCACCGGATTGGCAAGAGGATATTTAGGCCTGCCGGAACTGACCCGCCGCGGCTTCATAAACAATCCATTCACCGCCGAGCAAAATGCTCGCATGTACAAAACGGGTGATGAGGTCAGACTCCTCCCCGACGGTGAACTCGAATATCTGGGGCGGCTTGATTCACAAGTGAAGCTTCGAGGGTTTCGAATAGAATTGGGTGAGTTGGAACACTGCCTCACCGAACATCCCAAGATTTCACAGGCGGTGGCGGTAGTTCAAGATAAGGACTCCCCCGACCCCAAGCTGGTGGTGTATGTCGTCACTGAAGGT
>WJJU01000034.1 GCA_014729595.1 Chitinivibrionales bacterium | reverse complement strand
GCGCCGGCGGCAGTGCAAAGATGGGCCGCGATCGTCGCTTTCAGGCGATTCTTCCTTTGCGCGGAAAAATACTTAACGTAGAAAAAACCCGCATCGATAGAGTGCTTTCCAACGAATACATTCAAACAATGATACAAGCATTCGGGACCGGGTTTGGAAGCCCCGACGATGAAGACGGGTTTTCTATAGAGAAACTGCGTTATCACAAGATAATAATCATGACCGACGCCGACGTTGATGGAGCGCATATTCGGACTCTACTGTTGACCTTTTTGTTTCGTCACATGCCGATGCTCATCGAAAAAGGATATGTTTACATAGCGCAGCCCCCTTTGTATCGTATTAAAGCCGGAAAACAAGAAGAATATGTTTTTACCGAAGAAGCGAAAGACCAAGTCCTTGAAGAATGGAAAGATCGTAAGGGCCTCTCTCTCCAGCGGTATAAGGGATTGGGAGAAATGAACCCCGACCAGCTTGCGGAAACCACCATGGAACCCGATAAACGGGCGCTGATTCAGGTTCGCCTTGAAGACGGAATTGAGGCGGATCGAATTTTTACCATGCTTATGGGTGAAGAGGTTGAGCCTCGAAGAAAGTTTATAGAAGAGAATGCCACCAAGGTCCGAAATCTCGATGTCTGACAAATCATCACCGAAACGCAGTACCATACTTTTGACGAATGACGACGGCTATCGGGCGCCGGGGATCAGGGCGCTCGCGGCGGCGTTGGTCGATAGCTTTAACGTAATCATTGTGGCTCCCGAAGAGGAACAAAGCGGCGTAAGTCATTCTTTTACTTATAGGCGCGAGATACGCTGCCGAGAAATCCTCAGCGACGGCTTATGCAAAACCATGGTTGTATCCGGAACTCCGGTCGACTGTGTAAAATTCGCTCTTTCGGCGGTTTTTTCCACACTTCCGGTTCTTGTTGTTTCCGGTATGAATGTGGGGGAGAATACGGGAATATCCGGTTTCTATTCCGGCACCGTGGGCGCCGCACGCGAGGGAGCGTTCTGGGGTATCCCGAGTGTCGCCTTCTCTCTTTCCACCGAAGGATCCGCTCACCTTGATCATTGGTGCGCAACGGCTTCGGATTTTCTGACTACTTGGGAACAATCAAATTTGACTCCGTTCAAAGAAAAAGGCAAGGCGGTATTTCTTAACGTGAATTTTCCTCGCGTTAATCCCGCCAAAGCCAGAGGTGCAAAAGTAACACGGCAAAGCATGGCTTACTTTTCCGACCGATATGTACCGGTTGGCAGTATTGCCGGTGAAACCCTTTATGAACTTAAGGGTGAAAAGAGGGATATCGAGGAATCGGATGATTTTGATTCCTGCGCCATCAACAATGGTTGGATAACAATCACTCCGCTTCATTTTGATGCAACGGCGGATGCGGTTATAGAAATGACTGAAGAGATGAAATCGACACTGTGCGCAGGTAAGGAGTGCATGGGATGAACGACGGAAAAGTTCAGAAATCGGTATTTATAGAAGATGAGATGCAGCGGGCGTATCTCGACTATTCGATGAGTATGATAACGGCGCGTGCGCTGCCCGATGCGCGAGACGGTCTTAAGCCGGTTCATCGTCGTGTCTTGTTTTCGATGAGTGAACAAGGAATGACTTATGGGAGACCAACCAAAAAGTCCGCGCGTGTGGTCGGTGATGTAATCGGTAAATACCATCCACACGGCGACGCCGCGGTATATGATGCTTTGGTGCGCATGGCGCAACCATTTTCGCTACGTTACCCCATGGTTGACGGGCAGGGTAACTTTGGTTCCGTAGACGGTGATCCGCCGGCGGCAATGCGATATACCGAAGCTCGAATGACCCGCGGTGCCGAAGAGATGATTGCGGATTTAGATAAGGATACGGTAGATTTTGTTCCCAACTACGATGATACCATGCGCGAGCCGTCGGTTCTTCCCGCAAAGGTACCTTTCCTTCTTGTTAACGGAGCGACGGGTATAGCCGTGGGAATGGCTACCAATATGGCTCCGCATAATCTTACCGAAGTTGTAAATGCCGTCATTGCCGCAATTGATGATCCGGAAATTGAAATTGCGGATCTTATGAAGATCATACCGGGGCCCGATTTCCCTACCGGCGGTGTGATATACGGGCGCAGTGGTATTCGAGACGCATATATGACCGGGCGCGGCAAAGTTATTGTTCGCGCGCGTGCTTCGGTTGAGGAACAAGAAAACGGGCGCGAGCGGATCATTATTACCGAGATACCGTATATGGTTAACAAAACTGTCTTGCTCGAACGCATGGCGGATCTGGTGAGAAATAAAACCGTCGAGGGTATCTCCTTTATTCGCGATGAGTCAGATCGCAACGGTATGCGCATTGTAGTGGGAGTTAAGAAAGACGCTTACGGTGAAGTTGTTTTGAATCGGTTGTATCGCTACACCAATCTGCAGACAAGTTTTGGTATTATTAATCTCGCTTTGGTTGATATGCGGCCCCGCCAACTCAACCTTAAAGAGATGATAAATTGCCATATCGATCATCGCCATACCGTCATAACCCGCAGAACCGAACATGACCTCAGAAAAGCCAGAGAACGGGCGCACATACTCGAAGGATTGCGCATTGCCTTACAAAATATCGATGAGATAATCCAGCTCATAAAAACATCACCCTCACCCGATGAGGCCCATAGCCGCCTAACCGCCAGGTTTGCATTAAGCGATATTCAGGCAAAAGCTATCCTGGATATGCGACTTCAAAGATTAACCGGCCTGGAACGTGATAAGATTGAGGCTGAATATGCCGAACTTATGAAGCAAATAGCCGAGTATGAAGATATTCTCGCTCACCGCGAACGACGAATGTCGATTATAAAAGATGAACTCATAGATTTGCGGGATCGTTACGGCGATGAACGTCGGACCGATATTATGGAGTCCTCCGCTGATGTTGATATAGAGGACATGATAGCGGATGAACCAATGGTCATAACCATGACCGGCAACGGCTATATAAAAAGATCTTCCGTTTCGGTATATCGTTCGCAGGGACGCGGCGGGCGCGGCGTGCGCGGAATGTCCTCTCGAAATGAAGATTTTGTGAAACACATGTTTGTTGCGTCAGCTCACTCGCAAATTCTGTTTTTTACCAATACCGGTAGATGCTATTGGCTGAAAGTGTATAGAATTCCGGAAGCGGGACGGCAATCGGGCGGAAGAGCCATCGTAAATCTTCTGAGTATGCGCCCCGATGAACATGTATCGGGTTTTGTTACCGTTAAAGAGTTCGACGAAACACATTTCATCGTCATTGCAACCGAACGCGGTGTTATAAACAAACAACCTCTCAGGGCATATTCCAATATTCGTCGTGACGGTATCAATGCGATTCACCTCGATGAAGGTGACCGGCTGATTGAATGTAAGCTCACCGATGGTGAAAGTGACATTATATTGGGAACACGTAACGGACAGGCGGTACGTTTTCACGAAAGCGCGACCCGTGAGTTGGGCAGGAACACACGTGGAATGAAAGGCATTACGCTTCGCGAAGACGATCGAGTAGTAAGCATGGTGGTTGTTAAAGAGGAAGACGATGTTCTGACCGTTACTTCACGTGGATACGGAAAACGTACCCCCGTAGGCGACTATCGTCGCACCAACCGCGGTGGTTCCGGCATAATCAATATCAAGCTAACGGAAAGAAACGGCAAGGTTACCGGGCTCAAGGGCATAAGCGATGATGGTGATTTGATGCTTATAACCCGTCAGGGAATAATCATTCGTAGTGATTTATCTAAGATATCAACGATAAGTCGAAACACCCAAGGTGTTAGACTCATAGCCCTCGACGAGCAGGATACCGTCATCGATTTGGCGCTTTGTGAAAAGGAAGAGGAACCGTTGGAGGGTATGGAGACGGTGGGATGCGTGGATGTGATCGAAGGCGAGGACCCAAACGGGGAAAGTAAGACCGACCGGGCGCCCGAAGAGTCGGAAGAAGAATAGAATCCGCGGGTTGAAGCCGCTTTGAAAATGAGCTACTACTCAGGCCAACCTCGACGAGCTGTTCGTATTGATTCGTCACCTGCCTATCTCCGGAGATATTAGTTGTATTCAGCTTTGCGGGATCACATCATGCCTTTCTCGCCCGACCTTCCCCGACATAGGCCATTCTGAGCACGGCTCTCAGTTTGCACCGACTCAACGAGCATGCTTTAGGGAGGGGATCCGTCGGGACCACCTCATTTTAGGTGGTTCGGTTCATATCCGGGCATTTCGATACATCACTTTGCTCAAGGCAAGTATAGGCTCAGAAACCGCGACCCGGCCTTGAAAACGGAAAAACGTTTTCGGCGGTTGGCAATGAGAAATCATTTTCCGGTACCGAATGACAAGGCAACAATTACCCCCGCGGTAACGGCGACCTTATAGATTGCGTCGATTGTGTCCATGAATATACGGTAGCCACTCACATGGCGTATTTTCGGTGGAACAACCACTACGTCGCCCGCGGACATTTTGTAATGCAGGATTCTCTTGCCGCGCTTTGGAATGACGCTTCCATTTGCACGAATTATATAAATATCCCTTCTGTTTGCGCCATCTTTCAATCCACCTGCATTTTCGAGATAATACTCGGTTTTTCGTTCTCGCGGGTTGAGTTGGAACGTAGATGGGTTAAAAACCTCGCCGAGAACCGAAATGGTATAAAGTTTTGGCGGTACGGTAAGCACATCTCCGCTCTCGAGGGTAAAATCTTCGAACGAATTTCGGTGCGTCAGATCCACGACTATACGGCCGACCGATTCGAGATTCTTTAGACGCTCGAGCAGCGCTAATTGCTGATTGAGAACAATCCGTGCATCTTCCGGATTATCTTTAGACGCAATTTCGGCGGTAATTTTCATTATATCATTTTCTAGTTTGCGAATGTACCGGCGATTGCGTTCTTCTTCCATTTTCTTTACCGATTGGCGCGTGAAAATCGCCGCTTCGAGGTGCGCCCGGCCGGTAAAACCTCCGGCTCGATCAATAACATCGGCCAACGTTTCCCCCGCGAGTATAACGTAAGTACCGGGATATACAAATTCACCCCGCAATTCTATTATACGCTCCTCTTCCCACCCCGGTTTTGATCGAATGTAGATTTTATCGAATTTCCGAAGTTCAAGATTGTGCGACGGATCGTCTTCCATTGCGCAATCAATACAGAAGCGAATTTTGCGGGTTGAAACCGTATCCCCTTCAAAAACACGCCGATAAACTTCACCGCGATCAATGCTGGCACGATCAGTAAGGCCGCCACCTTCGAGTATTAAATCTTTTATCCGCATATTTTCGAGCAGAGAGTATTGTCCGGGAGCATTAACCGCTCCCTCCAAGGAGACCATCCTGTTTGGCTCAAAGCGATCTCGATGGTAAATAATTATTCTGTCGCGTGCCTCAAGGAGAAGATCATCCGGGCTGCCGGGATCTTCGATTGCGTTGACCAAATTAAATGAAAGCAACCGTTCGGCATAAGAGGGTGGTACTTGCCGTTTGATGATGGCGTATTCGAAATAAGTTTCGGATCTTAGCGCTTGGTAGTCGGGAATAAGAGTGCTTATTCGCATGTCCTCCTTCAGCTCGTATTTGCCGGGACGCATGACATTGCCCTCCAAAAAAACGGCATTTCGATCACGAACAAGGACGGGGAACACTTTTACTATATCGGCGTCGTGAATGGGGAAAGAGGGAAGCGATGCCGAATCGGACATCCGTAAATCCAGGACGGTTTGATACTCATTATCCTCGAATCGTTCCACTTGAATCCGATTTAGCCATGATGACGCCGTGAGTCCCCCGGCAAGGCTGATGAGTTCCGACAGAGAGGTTTCATCTTTAAATTCATATAACCCGCTTCGACGAACATTGCCGGCTACCGCCGCCATTTTTTTTACGACGGGAACAACCAGAACGTCACCGCTTTTTAGACGTATGTGACCAAAATTATCGCCGGCCATTAAAAAGTCGTAAAAATCCAGAATAGCGACGGTTTTGCCGTTTCGGACCAGTTTTATGTTGCGAAGAGAGGCTCGCTTTGTTACTCCACCGGCGGAGAACAGCGCATTTGTGGCATTCGAAAGAGCACTGAGTGTGTATTGCCCCGGCCGTCGAACTTCCCCGACGATGAAAATCCGAATTGAATGCAACCGGCCCATGGTAACCGAGGCCTTAACGCCTTCGATATTTTCGATACGTTCCACTATGTTTCTTTGCATTACATCAAAAGGAACTCCTGCTACCGGTATGGGTCCAATGCGGGAGATGCTTGCCCTCCCGTCTCGGTCAACGGTTATGCGATGTTCTTCATTGATACGCCCCCAGAGCGTCACCAATATCTCATCGCCGGGAGCGACCGGATAGTCCGCGGGAACCGACAGTTGGTCGTTGGGGATCGACGCTCTATTTTTGCCGTCCGAAAAAACCGAATGCCCGAATATTTCAAGAGAGTCCAAAACTTGATCGGGATCGACAACCTCTCCTTGAACAATTTTTTCGTAAACCGACAAAGGCGGTTTTCTCGAGAGGGTATCCGAAGTACTGTCCCCGGAAAATTCGGCGCCCATTTCGTTTGGCCGAGTAGAACCAAGCTCCGTGCTGTCTTGCCTCCGCATTCTTTCGGACAGCTCATTCATAAGCTGGGAAGCTTTTGCGGGGTGGCCTGTTGGTAATTTATCCCGCATTTCCTTGCTTGGGAGATCATTAAGCATGGAGGCGTCAAAAGCGGGCTGAGCTTGTGCGACGGCTACGAGAAGCAATCCAAAATAGGCTGCGATAAAGAAGAGCGGGGCGGGAGAAATTCGCGGACACTTAAGCGAAGACTGTCTTACCATTAGGTATCCTCGATGCTGTTGCGGCGATATTGATTTTGGGCGGCGATAGCTGATTTATGCATGCCGCAAAGAAGAACGGCCAAAAAATCAAAATAGTAAAAAGCACGTCTCTGCGTCTTTAGCGTGGATTTGCATTACATCTTGTAGTATTCCCGGAACCAATCGACAAATCTGCGAATACCGACATCGATATTCGTCGTGGGCTCGTAGCCAAGCTCCGCAAGCTTGCTTATATCCGCAACCGTGGCGGGGACATCGCCCGGCTGCATCTCCATGAAATTCATCACCGCTTTTTTTCCGACCACATCCTCGATTTCATGAATAAAATCCATAAGTTCCTCGGCCCGGGAGTTACCGACATTGTAAATCGCATAGGGTCTCGGCTCGGCGAGAACGCGAGCGATGCCCTCAACCACGTCGTCTATGTATGTAAAGTTACGTTTCATTTTGCCGTGGTTGTATACATCGATGGTATCACCGCAAAGAATGGCTTTTGTAAAAAGAAAGAGAGCCATATCGGGCCTTCCCCAGGGCCCATAGACGGTAAAAAAGCGTAGACCGGAACATGGGACGCCGAAAAGTCGGCTGTAGACGTGAGCCGTGAGTTCATTGGCCTTTTTTGTAGCGGCATAGAGGGATATCGGCTCATCGGTACGATCCTCTTCGGCAAAGGGCAATTTCGTATTGCACCCGTATACGGACGACGAAGAGGCATAAACGAAATTTTTTGTACCGAAATGCCGAACGCATTCCAACATGTTAAGGAACGCTTCATTGTTTGATTTTTGATAAACGAAAGGATGCTCCAGAGAGTAGCGCACGCCCGCTTGCGCGGCCAGGTGACACACGTGCGATATGGAATAAGAAGAAAATACTTCCTTCAGTTTTGCGTAATCACAAAGATCGAATCGATAAAAGGTAAAATCCTTATAACGATTCAGTATTTTTAATCTGGCTTCCTTCAACTCGGGATCGTAGTAGTCGTTTACGCAATCGATGCCGATTATCGGTGTTCCACGTTCGAGCAAATACGAAGACACATGGAAACCTATGAACCCGGCACAGCCGGTGACAAGATTCATCATTTACCTCCATAGTTTTGGTCTAACGGTTGAATCAGCTCCGGAGATGATTCTTCCTCGCTCCAACACCAACCGCCGATAGTGGTATCGTTCTATTATATATTGATCATGAGTGGCCATAATAACCGTCGTTCCCCAACTATTGATTTTTCTGAGAAGGCTGAAAATGTCAAGCGATACGCCGAGGTCGAGATTACCGGTTGGTTCATCGGCAAGTACAACCCACGGATCGTTTACGACGGCGCGAGCGATACATACGCGCTGCTGTTCGCCGCCGGATAGCTGGTTGGGTAAATATGCACATTTATGCGATAACCCGGTAAGTGCAAGTACCTCGAAAACCTTCCGCTTGACCGCTCTTTCCTTGGCTCCGGTCACGCGCATTGCAAAAGCTACATTTTCGAAGACATCCCTGTCTCCGAGAAGGCGGAAATCCTGAAAGACAATGCCCAGCTTACGACGAAGCAAAGGGAGTTTATTGCGACGGCGCCTGCGGGGTTCGAGCTTTTTGGATTCATATCCGCATACGAACACCTGGCCAATCGTAGGCAGTTCTTCCATGTAAATATGCTTTAACAAGGTCGTTTTACCGGCGCCGCTGGCGCCGGTAACAAAAATGAATTCACCCTTGTCTATAAAAAGCGATATATCGCTCAATGCCTCGGAGGAATTGTCGTAAAGCTTGGTGACATGCGAAAAGCGGATCATGTCACTGATTCTTTCTTAAACAAAAGTGAATGCGGTCGGATCGCTTGGTGTAACGATTGAGAGAATAACCGTCCCATATTCCCAAGATTGAAAAAAGATCCGTAGGAATGTGCGATTTGATTCCGCTAACCGGAAGTACACGTTGACGATGATGCTCATGGTGTTTGCTGTAGCTTCCAGACCCGTTTTCGCGCAAGAATATGGTGAACTTATTATGTTGTATGCCAGTTCGTGCCTCATAATAGCTGTGCCGAAGGTAAAAAGCGTCTTCAAATTCCTCGTAATCGACAAAATCTACAAAATGCATACGAGAATTTGTTTCGGTCGTAATATCGAAAAGGAGAATACCGCCGGGTAAGAGCAGTCGATAGGCTTCCCTGAAAAATTGAGGGTATTCTTCCTTTTCCAAATAGTTGATCCCGTCATAGAGGAATATGACCATGTGGAAAGGTCCGCGGGAAGGCAAACGACGCGCATCGGCGCAAATGAACGGGAGTCCGGATTTTCGAGCCATACGGCACATGGAAGGTGAAAGATCGGAACCGATATACCGGAAACCGTCGCCCGTGAGCATACGGCCGAGAATACCCGTTCCACCTCCGACCTCGAATATTCGCGGCATGGTAACCGGAAGATGACGCTTGATTACCTTTCCGATCAGCATGTACCATTGCCGGTACTCGACATGGGACATAACCCTGTCGTAAATAGTCGCTAAAGCACTATAGCACGTGTCGGTTTTCAAAGTCTAACATCGATAAAAGTTTCTTCCCGCCATTTCTTAACCAGTTCAAGAAGCTGCTGTTGAGTATGAATACGGCGGGCTATTGACTCAATATCGTTCCAATCATGCTCAAGTGTGAGTGGGCGATTTTCCACTCGTTCATCGACCCGGTAAATCGTCAAGGCCTGATCCTCTCGAAGCGGTTTTGTGATTTGACCAACTTTGAGAGTATCGACCGCCTGTCGAAGCGACGTAGGTAATTCGCTGACCCGCCGCCATTTCATTTGACCGTCCCTGGAACGCGACAAAGCGTCCGAGCTGTACTTTTTGACGGCGTCGACGAAATCGTTACGGCTTTCGGTGTGAGTTCGGATCGAATCAAGCAAAGAAGTAACCCTTTTTATTTCACCTTCGGCCGGAGAAACAGGTATGAATATTTGTTTAACATGTATTTGGTCGTTTTTTCGAGCAAGAATTTTAACAATATGGAATCCAAGTCTTGTCTGAAACGGATCACTAGTTTCGCCGACCGACATTGAAAAAGCTTTTTCTTCGAATGTTAATTCACCCAAGGATCCTTTACTAATAAAACCTAAATCGCCGCCGAACTCCGCATTTGGTCCCTCGGAGAACTTTTTGGCCAATTCAGAAAAATCTTCTCCATTATCAAGCCGCGCCTTGATCGAGCTTATGCGGTCATAAGCTTCTTGTCGAACCTTTTCGGAAGGGTTTATTTGAATTCGTATCATCGATAGAAGAACACTTTCGCCGGCGGGAGGAAGGCTGTCGCTATACTCCGCAAAAAAGCTTTCCACTTCGCTTCTGCCTACTTTGTCCGGCGATACGTAAAGCTGTTGAACTTTTTGCTTAAGCAATT
>WJJU01000325.1 GCA_014729595.1 Chitinivibrionales bacterium | reverse complement strand
CCCGCTCAGCGCATGCTCGTAGGCCCGAATGCCGACAAGGTTATCCTCACCGCAATACGAAAGATCGGTCTCCGGAAGACCGCCCTTATGAGTAAGCCGCATGAAAGCTCGGTATGCCATGCCGTATGATCCCGTGGAGTGGGTTAGAAGGCTAGTAGGAATACATTGGGCAATTATCGCCCAGGATATCCACAGTATGCCAAGGCGCTGCCGAAGAAGCGTACACGGCGGTACGGTTCAAGGCGGCAACGCAGGCAGACAGTGGAGAGACAAGCGAGAGCGTTCAAGTTATTCCTACTACCCTCCTTAGGGCGAAACGTCGGTACTATACGAAATGCAGAGGTAAGACGGAAGGCCGCCGGTGCGGAACCTTTCGTTGCCGCATTCGGAACCTTATTGACTGCGAACGAAAATGGTATGCATTTTATTCTCCGGACAGTGTTTTAACGTGTTCCGAGGCCACGCACAACAATGACAATAACTCGAAAAGGGCTATGGGCGATGAAAAACGCGGCGAAAAACCCTGAATGCATAAAGGTCACGGCGGCGGGAGTCTTTCATGGCACTTAGTTTTCTCTACCGGCTAATGGGAATCACGCATTTCAGGGGAGTGCGGATAGACAACCTGCCCGAAGAGTTCCAAGAAGTGCTTTCGGTCTTGTTCTATCTGCGTGAACTTCTCAATACACGCCGAGGTTCCTTCCTTGGCGATAGCGCGTACGGCATTCCGGACTTTCCGATAGTACACGGACGCATTCCAACGGATGTCGATAAGTACGGCATAAGCATTAAGAGATGCATAGTGAATTATGACCGCCGGGTCGACAATGTAAGGCTTGCGGAGTGAACGGTCGCAGAGAAAAGGCCCCGCCTCACCTGCATCAATGGTAGCGGATCGAAGTGTATTGGCGAGGAGGTGAGCTGGTACTACGAGATGAATCCCCCAAGAATGGGTGGAGCTTACAAGAGAGGTTTGCAAAAAAGCTACAAAATCACTCGTCCCTCGATGGCTTGCTTCAAGAACTGGCTCGACTCCAATCTTACGCAGGTACTACCTAAGTCCCCCATAGGTGCAGCAATCAACTATGCGCTCAATCTGTGGTCGTTTTTCGAGCCCTTCAAGACAGACCCGCGGGTTGAACTGAGCAATATTCTCACCGAAAACAAAATTCATCCCGTCGCTATTGGGCGTAAAAACTACATGTTTAAAGACTCTCATCAGGCAGCTAAGCGAGCCGCTTGGTAGTATGAATGGCAGCTTGTGGTCCGGTTTGCGCCGGCGCTCGGGCAATGTGCCCGAGGAATAGTATCGCGTTAAAAAACGAAGGTCACGCCAATACCCGCGGCGCTGACCCCGCTGAGGACCATTCCTCCTATGGCGAATCCCCGAGCGGTATTCATTTTGTCATCGGCCTCGTTCACGGTACGATAATCTTTTCCGGAATTGTAAGTGTCACGGTGCTTATTAAACCGTACGGCGCCGATTATCCATGTAGTAACACCGACTACCAAGGACGACGCCGTTACAATTCGTGTCGCGCCTTTCCAGCGGGGTGATGTCGAAAAGAACCTGACACCCAGCTCGCCGGACCGGTCATCGAGTGCCGATACCGCGTTGCCGGCCGATCGGTTCTTATTCAATCCGCCACGCCCGATTTCCTTTGTTCCGGGAATGCCGTTTCGTGCGTATTTTCGAAGCGGTTCCTCGTTCCAGCGGTAATCCATGGGCAAGCCTTCCCATACTTCCATTATGTCGCCGTCACGGGTGAGCGAGCTATAGCCGTTTTCTCTCAGACTTGTTTGTTCCAGAAGTATGGGGGTCGTTTTGCTTTCGACACTGAGACCGAAGGTGCCGTAGAATATCCTGGCGTGGCGCATATAGACACCCTCGGCACGTGGCGTAATTTTTATCCCGTTCCAATCGAATGCGCCGGGTTTGGATTCCAGACTGTCCCTGTGAATCGACGTGAACTCTACGGGATTATCCTTTTCGCCCAGGGCTATTAGCAAGCCGTCTACGAGAAGGGTGGAGAAATTTTCGAACATAAGGATAGTGCCGGCTTCGATCACCAGCGTTTTTCCCTCTTCCACTTGTAGAACCTCGCGTACTCGGTATCGCCCGCTTCCAAGCGTGTCTTCAATGGCGCCGGTTAAATAGATCTCGGCGGACGCGACGGAAACCGCAAGCAAGCAGATGCCTATGGTTACCGGGAGGATATGTTCTGTTTTCACGAGTGACCTTTCCTTAGGCGGATTGTTATTTTTTTTCGATTTTCTCACGTATTATTCGCACAAGCGCCGGGGTAACCGCTACACCGAGGCAAACACCCATGCCCGCAAGAGAGCGATTCCGCGAGAGACGGGCTTCGTTGAGGTCGGAGCGATGTGAATACGTATCCCGCCCCGCCGAGCTACTTAATCGGTCTTCGTAATCGTGCATGTCCCCGTTGAATTTGAGGGCCAATGCGCCAAATACCACCGCGCCGGCCGCCGTCCCAATGCTTATCGATTGTGCCGCCAACCGTTTGCCCGATTTGCGCTCCCCGCGGGATTTTGCGGGCGTTTCGACGATCAGGTTTCCACTTCTGCGCATATCGAGGTTGACCATAATGTTGTCCGGTACTTTCATGGGAACTTTGTTGGCGGTGATATGTGCTGTTGTGGAATTATTGAACACCGTATTCATAATCGCGATATTCTCTGAAACGCCGACAAGGTTCAAGCCTATGGCGGCGCCGGAGATTTGCGCATGGTTGATCTCGATTGCGGCCAGTGTATCTCCTTGTACGATTCCATGCCACGAACATCGCCGTCGTCGCTCGGCTTTGTCAGAGCGAAAGATATTTTTCCCGCAGGCCGACCGCAGAATCACGGGCTGAGAAACATCCCCCCGAATAATCAGTTTCCCGAATACGGAAATCCCCGTTCCGGGCGGGAAGAAAAGGACCGCACCTTCGGTAAACAGGGCTTCTTTGCCGGCAGGAACGGCCAGGGGGCCTTCCACCAGGTATTCCCCTTCACGATAAACGCCGTCCAGATCGCCCGATAAGCCGCTCTTGACCGGCTCGGGCTCGATGTCCGCTTCAGCCGGCCGTTTAACGGAAGGATCGGCGAGGAGAACGCCGTGTATCATAATTAGGATAATCGCTAATCTACTCATGATTGACACTACCCGCAAAAGCCCCCGGCTTCATACCGTCAATACGAACGGTACAAGACCGTCGGCGAAAATGTAATCCAGTTATAGTATTATTTCTCGTTCAATGAAAGGTTGTTATACCGCGCGGCATACATCCGGCTATGGCCGGCGACACGCCTCCTTGCTTTGTTTCGATGAGAAGGTTTGCGTCGATATTGATGGTGACAAGATCATGGATCGCGCGCCATTCTTTCAGTCCGCAGCAATATATAACCAAGGTGAGACCGCATGCAAATTAAGCGGCTTAAAAAAAAACCCTCCACACGGCTTTGCGAAATGCTATATTACGGCGTCGATGTTTTGGAGAACGAGTCATCAACACAAAGCATGTACGAATACATCGACCATGCACGTTCGGATAATTTTACGGCGAAACGAGAGAGTTCGTTCGCCAAAGAGTGTATCCGATCGTTTTTTGATGAAACCGTATTATTACGACGGACGGGATATGCGTCATCCCACATGGATACATACTTCACGCAAACGCACCGCAGCGTTGAGAGCGTTTGGGTGTATTCTCGGGATTTTTGCCGAATATCCCGGCCTAAGCCATAAGCTGAATAATATAAATGTCGTCGACTAAAATCGTCCTTAAATAACAAAATGGAGATGCGTCTATGGAATCCGCACTAAAAAAGTTGATAAAGACGGGTTGCGTGAGTTGTATT
>WJJU01000324.1 GCA_014729595.1 Chitinivibrionales bacterium | reverse complement strand
GCTTCCCGCCGTATACAAAAACGGCGGTGGCAAAGGCAAAAAGTATCCATTGGTCGCCGGGGAAACTAATGGTATCGCTTATCCCCAAAAAGCCTTGAATCATGGGGGAAAGCGCAAGTATGGGAATAGTCAGGACGAGTGACAGCCAAAACCGGCGACGAAAATCCGCCACCATCATGGCATGATGATCGTTATGGTTCTTGTGCGATTCCGATCCTTTCCCGTGGTGTGAATGCCCGCCATCCCGACCTTGCCCGTTTTTGTGTTCGATCGTTTCTTCTCCCGCTAAATGTGCCTACATCGTCTGCTATAAGCTGCAATACTTATGTCATGCTGTTGAGGTGGGAGGAATATCGTGTGCTCATGGCAACGCAAAAAAAATGCCGATCGGCTTATGTTGCCGTTGTGGCGGTAACGTCACAAGCGGTTGGCGGTTCAAGGAGGCGAATCGTTGATCTGGCTTGTTTCGGAAAAACTCAGGCATGTGGTTGCCGTTGCCAATGAGCCGCCCTTCGTTTTTTCGGGCGCCGGGGATTTTATGAGCACTGCGATTCCGCTGAGCAGGATCAGAACCCCACGGCGGCCGAAGTACCCAAGTACTCATGGATGCCGTTACGAGCTTGAATGCTCGGAACCTGTTTTCGGGAAGAATATTTCCACGCTTTTTTCGATTTTGGGAAAGCCGGGTCAATAAGCGAGAAGTGCCGACGCCTCCGCGCGGCGCGAAGCGGCGGTATACGCGATCCCCGGTCGGCGGTGAAAACGGATAGGAAATCGGATCCTGTGCCTGTACCAATCATCCGCCCTCCGGGGACCGTCACACGGAACTCAAGCTTTTCGTATGACCGATGTGGGATTGCGGCTCAGGTTCTTTCTACAATCTCGAGAGTGAACGTGAGATCCTGGCCCGCCAAAGGGTGATTGGCATCGAGAGTAACCGTTTTGTCGTCAATGTTGGTAATTTGCAGTGTCAGAGTTCTTCCCTGCTCATCGCGTACCAGTAACTGCTTGCCAACTTCCGGCTTTACATTGTCGGGAATGCGGGCTTTGTCGATAGTCTGGACCAACTGATCCATGTGAGGACCGTATGCCTGATCGGAAGGAACCGTCACCGTTTTCTTCTCACCAACATCCATCCCCACAACCGCCTCTTCAACCCCCGGAATTACCTGATGTTCACCCACCGTGAACTCGAGCGGATCCCGTCCTTCCGATGAATCGAATATGGTCCCGTCTCCAAGGCTGCCTTCGTAGTTAATTTTTACATGGTCGCCGTTTTGCACCTTTGCCATGAGGAATTCCTTTCGCTATATGGTTTTATTTGCTTATGTGCGGGGAGCTTCTCCATATTTGTTCGCGCAAAAGTGGGTCCAGGCAGCGTACGTTGTCGGCAACAACCACTCACAAACAGTCGCCGCGCTTGCCACTCGACGGAGCGCCAACGACGATAACCCGAGCCGACAATCAAATGCACGAAGTATCGCAAGGTGGTATTCCTTGGGCGACGGAGGGGAAAAGAGAGTGTATGGCCCAAGGTTCCGGCGACTCGGTCCGTATCACCTATTTCTCAATACCACAATGCAACCGCATACGTCGGCACTAAACACCGACGGCGCAGGTCGGCAACAGCTAACACGCGTAACGAGAAAATAGTTGCCGACATACCCTGATCGGTCAAATTGTTCGTGAGGGGATATTTTGGCCTTATTCCGAAGTTCAAAAAAAGTAGCCCTTTGTTCGCCGTCGGCGATACTATATTAAATGATGCCTGTTCGATTCTAATCGTGTGAGCGTGGATGCCGGGATTTGCGTGGTGCCCGCGTTCGCGTCGAAGGGTTGGGGTGTTTGGCCGCCGATCGGTGGCCAAACACCACGGTGAACACCCGAATAGAGTACCATTTCCCCTTTTTTTTCCGAAAGGAGCATACGTAGCTATGCGTACACAAATTTTAGTAGCATTGGCCTTGAGCGTCACGGCTCTTCATGCGACCGAACCTGTAACCAAGCCGGCTTCCAGGAGCATTCTTCTTGCTTACGAAAAAACCTCTTTTAAGAAGAATCTGGTGGAGGAGATGTCGCGAATCCTGAAGGAAGATTCCGTCGATGTCAGTGTCGTTGTGCATTCCAAAAAGGGGAAAAAGCTTGATGCCGAGGAGGCCGGCGCCTACGATGCGGTTTTCATCAGCAACTCGGGTGTTATGTCGAAAGTTAGGCCGTGGATCGTGGAGTGGGTAGAAAACAACAAAGAACATGCCGATAGAATAATTTTGCATACGACCCAGACGCGCGATTGGGAAGTGGAAACTATTGTTGACGCGGTCACCTCGGCTTCTAAAGATGACCCAAAGAATCTTGCCCCGCTCTATGTTCAAAAAATCAAAGCGCTCTGGGACGACCCCGAGCAGCCGTCAGAGGGGGCCGACAATTAGTTCACTGCGCAAGGCGTTTTGGCCGCTGGTCGCTCTCTTGAGTCCAATCGTTGCGCTTTCGATATACTTTGCCGGTAACTGGTATTCGTTGCTGCATGATTACTCGCTGGGAATGGTTTTAGGTATCTTCAGTTATGGCTATTTTCTCAACGCGCTGATTATTTCTTCCCGCATTCGCTTTTTCGACCGGCGCTACGGCCACGTCGACGTGCTGGTGTTCCACGGGTATTTGGCGGTAGTCGCAATGCTCTTTGCGGTTGGTCACCGCCTGCTTAAGAGCGCGTATTACCGGGAAATGAGCACCCAAATAGGATTCGGCGTTGTCGGATTCTATCTCTTCTTGGCCGTTGTGGCACTGTCCGTTTTGTTCATGGATAACCGATTGTTGCGCAGGCTCAAGCCGTTCGTGGCACTGCGTCGCTTTGGTGTCGGCGTTTTGCGTCTTGATTATTCTCTTCTTAAGCTTTTTCATAACGCTACTTCCGTCGCGGCCCTGCTGGTGACCGTTCATGTACTCATGGCTTCTTCGACACGTGAAGATCCGTTGCGCATCGCGCTCATGGGCGGATGGGCGGGGGTTGCCGGCCTCATGTATCTGCACCACAAAGCGGTTCGGCCTTTTCTCGCGTGGCGTAAAGGTTGGCGGGTGACTGCGGTTATTCCGCTGACCGAGGCGATAGTGGAACTTCGTATGCGTCGGCCGGGAAAACCGGTCGGCCGGCGTCCCGGACAATTCGGCTATTTTCGCATCCTCTCGCGGGATTGCGGCTCCGAGGAGCACCCCTTCACCATCTCTTCGGCCCCGGAAAACGATGAACTCCGCATAACCGTCAAGAACCTGGGCGATTATTCCGCCACACTGAAGCATGTCTGTGTCGGCACGAAAGTGATGATGGACGGACCGTACGGCATTTTTACACCGCCGGTTCAACCCCGTCCGCTTCTGTTCATCGCCGGCGGCATCGGTATTACCCCTTTTATGTCAATGGTTGCTTCGTGGCGACATCATACCCTCGAGCGGCCGTGTACTTTGATATGGAGCGTCCGGACCGCGGAAGAATTGGTGCGGCGTGAGCTGTTCGATACTACTGCGAAAGAGCGGGCCATGTTCAGCTTTGTTCCCGTTGTCACGCGTTCGGTTCAGCCGGGCTTTCCATATCGACGTATCGACAAGCGGCTTCTGGAGTCGCACAGCCCGCCTGCTCTGCGAAAACAAATGCTCGTTTACCTCTGTGGTCCAGAGAGCATGCAGGCCGCGGCCGCGAAGTACCTGAAGGAACTTGGTGTCCCTTCGGGAAACATTCACCGTGAAGCGTTTTTGCGGTGAATCCCCGGCCGGGTCGTCGCGGTTGGCCTGAGTAGCGGCTCATTCCGAAAGCGGCTCTAAGTTGTCGCCTATGCCTCAATACCGTGGGTGTTCATTTTGGAATAGAGCGCGCGCCGGGAGATGCCGAGTAAATTGGCCGCTCGTGTTTTATTGCCGTTGGCCCGCCGAAGAGCCTGCAGAATGAAATCCTTCTCGGTCGCTTCGAGATTTATCCCGCTTGGGGGAAGGATGAATTGAAAGCCTTGAGAATCGATATTTGCGGCGACGGGAGAGAGGAGTAGGTGGTCGGGGGTGATCGCTTTGCCGTTTGCCAGAATAACGGCTCGATCGATACAGTTTTCCAGTTCGCGAACATTGCCCGGCCACGGATGTTGTCGAAGGTCGTTCATGGCCCGATCGGTGACACCCGCCGTATGACGGCGTTTGAGAAGGAACCGTTCGACAAGCTCCGGTATGTCCTCCGTTCGCTCCGAGAGCCGGGGAAGCCGAATGGGAAATACGTTAAGCCTGAAGAAGAGGTCTTCCCGAAAGCTCCCTTCGCGAGTCATTGACTCCAAATCCCTATTGGTGGCGGCAATCACGCGCGCTTCGGTTTTATGTATTTCGGTCCCGCCCACGCGGGTGAACTCTCGTTCCTGCAGCACTCGTAGAAGGCCCACTTGAAGGCTTGCCGAGACATCGCCGATTTCGTCAAGGAATACCGTCCCGTTGCCCGCTCGTTCGAAAAGGCCGACTTTTCGCTCGTGCGCGCCGGTGAACGCTCCTTTTTCGTGACCGAACAGTTCCGATTCCAAGAGGGTTTCGGATAAGGCCGCACAGTTTACCGGGACGAATTCCCGGCGGCCGCTCTCGGCGTGAATCCCCCGGGCGATTAGCTCTTTGCCGGTGCCGCTTTTCCCGCGGATCAGCACGGTCGCATCGTGACGGGCGACGATACGGGCTTGGGCGATAACCTGTCGCATGGCGGGCGATACCGCCACCATACGGTCAAGGCTGTACCGCCCGCCCTCGTCGGCGCGCAGCCTGGCGACTTCATCGCGCAAAACGCGCTTCTCGACCGCGTGCTTAACAAGTAGAAGCATCTCGTCCATTTCGAACGGTTTGGCTACGTATTCAAACGCCCCGCCACGCATGGCTTCGATCCCGCTTTTAGCGTCTGCATACGCCGTCATCACAATGCATTCGGTTTCGGGATTAACCTTCTTAACATGACGCACTAAATCGATACCCGACTGTCCGGGCATACGCAGATCGGTAACGACAACATCGAAGGCTTGACGGTTGCAGGCGGCGAGCGCTTCTTCGGCGGACACGGCTTCTTCCACGCCATATCCTTCGGCATCCAGCGCCATCGCAAGAAGCGCGCGCATTTTGCCTTCATCGTCGACTATGAGGATTCGTGCCATAAGTGTTTGGGAACGGTTAAGGTAAAACGGGTTCCTTTCGGGCCGGTGCGGCTTAAGGCGATTTCCCACCCCATACGCGAGCACAGCGACTTAACTATTGCGAGACCGAGTCCGGTTCCGTCTTCTCGGCCGGTCACAAAAGGAGCGAATACGGTACGTCGAACTTTTTCCGGAATGCCGGGCCCGGTGTCGTCGAATGTGATTGTCGCCCCGGAATCCGTTTGCTCGAAAGAGATGGTAATTTTTAGCGGGTTTTCGCCGGCCGCCGCCTCGGCGTTGCGTATAAGGTTGTCCGCGATTTGAATAAATGCGTCCGTATCGCCAACCAAGCGTAATGTTTCCGGTACTCTCAAACAAAAATCAACCGAATCATCATGCTCAACCCGTTCCGATACTTTGCACAGCAGCGGGGCGGGTGCAAAAGGCTCCTTGCGGAGGCTCTTTTCGCGAGAGAAGCAGAGGATCGAATTGATCAGCCGAGAAAGTCGCATAATCTCTTCGGAAACGAAAGCAAACGGCTTTTCGGTTCGCTCCGGATCGTATTTACCTCGGAGCACGTCGACCGAAGACTTGATGATCGCAAGTGGGTTTTTCAGTTCATGAGTAAGCTCCGCCCCGGCGCGGCCGAGGTAGGCAAGGTGCTCATTGGTCCTCGCGCGTTCCGCAGCTCTACGGGCGCGCCGGCCGACCGCAAGCAACAATCCGACAAGCGCTACCTGCATTAACCCCACACCAACACCCACAAAAGTCATATTGTTACGAAAGCGATCGGTAGCGATTAAATACCGCCGATCAGCTTCCACAACAACCATCAATATCGAAGAATCGGTTATAAACGGATAATACAGAGATTGGAAGTAGCTGCCCGATAGCCGCACGATCTTGGTAAGCGCGACGGTCGTGTCGGCGATGCTGCGATTAAACATTTGCTGATCTACCAGAAAAGGAACGATATCATCACCACGACTGATGAGCGGATTCCCACTCCATCGCACCAAGCCCAGTTCATCGGTAATTACAATCCGTTCGCATCCGGTGCTGTTACATAATGAAGCCAACGCGGCATCGATCTCCTTATCCTCGGCGCTACGGTGTTCGGTCGCAAGATAGCCGGCAAATCGGGCGGTCTCTCGTGTACGTTCAGCCGCCAATTGTCGCTGCCGCTCGATATCTTCACGGAACAGAATAAGGACGAGGCAGAAAAGCGCCACAAACGCGGCGCTTACCGTAACGATGACCAAGATTAGATATTTACGCATAAATGGTCCATTATGACTTAGAGCCGCATTCAAAATGAGCCGCTGCTCCGGCCAACCGTGACGACTCGGCCGTTTCGTTGCGCCTCCTCATCATATCCCCGCGGATATGCCTCGTCTCCCGCTTTGAGAGATCACATCCAGGTCTTCGCGCTCGGCTTTCTCCGACGTAGCTCATTCTGAAAGCGGTTTCTAAAATACAAAGGATGATGTTAAGCTCAAGTAGGTGTCGGTTTCATTGGAATATTCATCGAGCATCCGATAACGCATGCCGCCGACGCAGTCGATCCGCGCCCACGGAAGCACCTGCCACGAGGCGTCGCCTCCTAAAATGATTTCACGACTGTCGGACGTAAATTCCGCCTCTACAATGTCTTCGATTCGAAATCCACCGCGTACCTCCCATTGTAGTCGGTCACCGGTAAAACCCAACCGCATCATCGGTTCCCAAGCGACGCGCGACTCCCATAAGGACGGAGAATAGCTCAGGATGTGCTCACCAACCGTTGTCATTACCGGGTAATTGTACCACTCGAACCCCAATTCCGGCTGAAGGTACCAGCTTGACCACGGCGTGATCCTCAGCGAAGGTCTGAGCCGAATCGTTGTACCGTCTAACTGATAAGATACTAGGGTATCACCAAACGACGCCACGGTGTCAATTTGGGTCGCAAAGCTTTGCGTAGTCGTATCCCACACCGATGTCGGAACAAATGCCTTGATCTCATAGCCGAGCAACTGCTCCGAATACCATTCACGTTCTCTGGAAATGTTGGCTTCAAGCGCAGGCTCGATCCATCGTGCCGCGGTGATACGCATATCCGTTGTTATAAGCAATTCGTCTCGTCGAGTGGGGGCGTCGTCAAATGGAAACCGATGCCGCGTCAACCCAAGCGAAAGCATTGCGGAGAAGTGATCCTTCCAGAAATCCAAATTGAGCTGTGGCCCGGCGCACACGCTGTTGCGGTCCTCGTATTCTTTACTGAACCATATCTGCTCATGGCGCCACTGGAGCTGAAGATGTGTGCCGCCGGTACCGGGATTGAGATTGAACGCGGGATGCAACCGCATTTCGGCGAAGCGAGCATAGGTGGGCCTATCATAGCGATATTGTTCTCCTGAAAGCATGATCGGGATCGTCACCCATGCCTTTTCACTCCAACGTGCCGTCGAACCGCTGAGCTTCAGCTCTCCGTTCAGTGCATCAGATGAATCGCCGTAGCTCTGCGCCCGCTTTTTGTGCGCCGTGGTGGACAATGAATACGAAAAGGCGTTTTCGACAATATCTCCCGCCAAATCAAAGCTTCCCCGAAGGCGTGTCGTGGAGAGGTAAACGGAAGGTTCCATTTTGGCGATGACGGAATTGAGGTTTTCAATTCGGGCCGACGCTTGTAGGCGTCCCGTCAAAGGCTGCTCTTCGTAATCCAAAGCAAAGAGGCTGTCCGTATCGTCCAAAAGGGTATCGCCGGTCGAATCTTCCGGATCTATGCCGTAGGCAAAACGGTCATACGATGCCCCGCCGGTGATACGCCAGGTGACCGATCGTTTTGATTGTGCAAATCCATCATCCGGCTCATGTGTTCGCCGGGTTGAAAACACCTTGCCGCTTCCCGATAGGTGCTCCGTTTCCTCCAACGGCATGATTGCCGCCGCTTTGTTTCCAGCTCCGTCGAGGGGCGCGGATTTTTCGTTAAAAGTGTCCTCTTCCGCAATGTCGGTGAGGATTGCGTAAGCCTCCTCATAAAAACCGTCCGAGGCAAGCGATTCCGCGGCCGCTAAATAGCCGTCATATTCCTCGGGAAGAAAATCATTGGCGAGTACTTTTTCGCGCACAAGAATATATGCAAGTGAATCGGTGGGCGCGGCCGCGGCGGTGGAATGCAAGATGCCGGCAAGTAGTGCGAACATGCATGGCTTATGAGTACCAAACCAACCCATAAACGTGTGGATAATTCGATCCGCCGCGGAGAGAACGAAGGTAAGCATCAAAGCTCCAAAGGGCATGCGCGTGAAAAGCCGAAGCGCGAAGCGGCCGAAGCCGCCCCACGCCTGATACTTATAATTATAGATTTGTGGAACAGCTACTGTTCAAGCGATCCCGTCGAAGCATCGGGGTTCGATCGTTGGGCTCGAGCGATCACTCTGAAAGCGAGGTCGGTAGCCTTATCGAGAAGCTTGAGGCTAACTCGCGGCTGATCGATTCGCTCCTTTGCCTCGGCGATTAGCTCGCGGGATTGCGCCACAAGGCGTTTTTCTTCATCCGACGTAGCTACGCTTTCGGCTTTTTTAACAATGTAGCCGGTTTTGCGGATCTCTCGAGCCATCGCTTTGTCGCCGCGAGTAATATCTTTGGCCAGTTCAACCGCGCGGGCCGTAAGCTTGGCGGCTATATCAAGCTGGACCGTGGCCTTCTTCGATTCTCCGGTTTCACACAGTTCCACTCCCGCCACATAATGCTCTTCGGCTCGTGTCAACACTTCGACAGCCTTTTCGTCGTCGGCCTGATCCACAATGTCTTGAGCATGTTCGATTCGCTCCTCCAACCGTACGATTCGCTCTTCGCAATGGTTGCTGCGCCTATGAAACCGACGCATTTCATGAATGACCCTTCGTGCATGCTCAACGTGCCGTATCGCTATGTAAGGACGTTTCCGGATAAGCTCGCGGGCTTTTGCAAGATCGTTTTCGGCAACTTCGATCATCCGGGCCGCCTTGGGATTCCGTTCCGTGTCTATTTCTTGGCTCAACCGCTCCACGGCCTGTTCCGTTCGCTCGTAAACGGCTTTGGCATGACGACGAACGTGCTCAATGTCCTGATCGTCAAGCGATTCATCTAGCGTCCGGCCGAGGATGTCCCGGGCCTTCAGGGTCATGCGCATAGCCGCTTCGGCTCGCCCCGCCGCCAATGCCTGTTTTGCATTTTCTTGCAGTTCGTAGGCCCGGCGAAGCCCCGGGAAAGCGTCTTCGCCCTCACCGGTACGTGTACTGATGCGTGTCGCCTTTACCAACATATCATCGGTAATGCGGAGCGCACGCGCCAGTCGTTTGGTAGTAGCAATCTTGTCGCGCATCTTCGATTCAAAACGCTTCAAATTGACAACTTCGGCATGTATCCGGTCACGCAATGACACAAGCCGTGCCCTATATGTTCCGCAGGAAATCTCAATCTCTTGCTCGCTCATCGATCGAAGCTCTTCGGCCAGATCCGCATAACTTGTCTGCAACCGCTCCATTCGTTCACTAAGAGAGGTCCCATATTCCTCGATTGTCTCTCGGTCGCTCTCGCCGGCAACCCTGAGCAAAGCCGTCAGCCGATCACGTCCTCTCTCAATCGATTGCGACTGTCGCTGGATAGCCCCCAACATGCGAAGACAGGGTGATACCGCGCGATCTTCGACTCCATTCCGCGTCCCCTCACTACCCGATACCTGAGCCGCCGCCATCGACACCCCGGCGGCCAACATAACGTGTGCAACAACTGTCTGGACTCTCATACCATACCTCCGGAAAATCGTGAATTAATGCTTTCCTTGAGCCATCCGAACAGGCCTGCTTATCTGACGTCCGACCGAGGGAATAGCGAGTTGTATGCCAAATATGTAACTCGCTGCATATCAAAGTGTTATAGAATCCTTGGCATCGTCGATGTGGTTTGGTGTGTACCGAATGGTACATTGCGTGACCCGATGGGTACGGGGGATGGGCGCCTTTTCTTTATCCATAGAGGTGTAACCCATGCGGTTACAGTCGGCTTATGATTTGATGGTATATCACATGCTCTGACAGGACAAATCCGCGGGGCGTCGCGCTCCGTGTGCCGGAATCTCAAAGAAGCATGGGCAAAGCGACGATACGAAACTCATTTCAGCGGCAAGCTGACCGATTGTGACGGCGAAAATGATGAGACCGATAAATCTTGGATTTTGCCAAGGACCGTGGTTGTATCAACGAACAAGAGCATTCTGAGCTTGTGGCGCAATGCTCCGAGATTGGCATAAATGCTGGGGGGTGATGATCCGGGCACCCGAAAAGTTCGTTATACACTGGAAGAAGCACTGTTCTTCTTCGGCCGGTCCCCCATTGCGTATTGCGGGACTTCCGGCTTCCGGCCTCACCGGCGAAGCCGCCTTAGGCGGGTATGGATAGTTCCCGGTCAGTTGCGGATAACGGTTGGTGGTAAAGGTTGCCGATAAAAAAACGTAAAGGGAGAGATGGTTGTTCGGTATAGAGGGGGCCGAGGAGCGGGGGAGATGATATTCGATCGGCGGTAATGCTATATGCGCCGCGCGATCGAGATAGCCGGCCTTTCAGGCTACCTATGCCGATCATAGAGAGCATTTCGTTGCGGTGGGGATCGTGATGCAGATCTTCATGCGCACAGTTTTTCAATTACCTCGCACAATGAATCCAAGTCCACCGGCTTCTCCAGTATTGCGTCCGCCCCGAAATTTTCGGCGGTGCCCAAGTATTCCTTTCGATAATTGGCTCCCGAGACTACGATTACCTTTGTCTTGGGGTAATCGGATTTGAGGGATCGAACGACGGCTACGCCCTCGAGGCGGGGCATGCAGACGTCGGTGATTACTACATCGAAAGTATGCTTGCGGCAAAGCTCAAGCGCTTCAACCCCATCTTCGGCTGTCGTGATCTTATACCCCTTTTCTTCCAGAGCATCCTGGATTAAGTCGCGAATGATTTCTTGATCATCGATAATGAGTACGTTGGCCATTGATATACACACCTCCGTAAAAGTTCTGATGAAATTTTACATCAATGGGGAGCATAGTTCAAGTATAATGTAGACTTGCCAATATCGGCTTCAATGACCGGGGTGAGTTCCATGTACACACCATCGTTGTAATGAAAGCCTGTCTTTCGAAAGAAGGAACTTCAGAAATACGCCGGACAATCTTGTCGCCGGAATTACCTTCGCTCTTTCCGAGAGGCTCGATGCTCAGGTGAAAACGGAAGACGGTGACGTGCTTTCGCGCTTTGAACGGGAGTAGACAAGCCGTGTAAGGAAAGTAAGACCGCCTCGATTGCCCGCGGAGGTGACTTCCGTGGTTTTGTCGTTTGCGTGTAGAAGTGGCGTGACGGCGTGCCTGCCACTTGGCCAAAGAAAAGGCCCAATGAGCATCACCGCAAAAGTAGTGAAATAAGGTGGCGTAAGTTTGACTATTGTTAATGTTTCCGGCCTAAGACGGCATCGCCCGCCGCGGACCGTGGAGAATGAAGAGTGAGGAAATCCTTAATTCCTATTCTTACTTCCCTCGGAGGCAAGTTTGACGATTTCAATGAGCATATTCCACCAATCCTTCGTATACACGGTGCTGGTTTCGTCGGTCTCGACCATGGGGAACCCGATACGTAAGGCGGGGGCGTCGAAATTACTTCCGACCAATTGTCTTCCTTTTAAAAAGTAGAAAATGGCGGCGTGATTCGGTTCATCGTGAATTGTCGCTATGATCTTCGCGGAGGGAGCCGGCTTGGCCCAAGGAATATCGTGGAGGCTGCCGAGAATTGTGATAACGGCAACCGACTCCTTTTTTTCTTCGCTGTCCTTGCTTTCTTCGTTCTTATCGCCGGCAATTCGATCGATTTTCCGTTTGTAAGATGTGCCGATGCTGTCGATGTGGACGAGGCCGAGGTTGGCGTATCCTTTCTCCCCGGCGGCGCATATAACCGGGATGGAAACATCCCGGAGCATTTCGCCGACTTTATCACGCCGTATCGACCGAGACATAAAGACCATCCCGACATCCTTAAGATGCTGTCCCGAAGAAGCAATGAATCCGTTTTCGTTCACCATCTTTACCGTGAAGCCTTCGGATACAAACGTTTTTTTGATTGAATCGTCAATGCCGTCGTAGTCGTTCGATATTTCCATGTCCGTGCCGGTGATCATGAGGATTGTCCGGTAACACCGCGAAGAGTCGCTTGGGGTGACGGTAATCGTATGGCCGGTGTAATCTCCCAATACCGCGCCGCTGGGATCGGTAATTTCGAGCATGAAGAATTCCGAGTCGCTCTCGCAAATATCGTCGTCGAGCACCAGAACGCCGATCGTGTCGGCACTATCTTGAGGGAGAATATGTATACGCTCGTCAATGAGTTCACAATCCGAAAAACCCTCCCAGCGGGGAATGATGCGCGCGGTCACGGTGTCGTCCGTCTTGGATGAGAGATTTACAAATATGTTGATGATGCAATTGCATTCGTCGGTACGCGTTCGCGCCGTTGCAAACCCTAATTCGGGAAGCGGCGTGGTGTCGGATGCGGTGTCGTTGTCGATTATGCGGACCGAGTGAGCCTGCTCCGAATACGTCACCGACGGCGAGTCACCCAGCAGCCTGAAACGAATGGATTCTTCATTCTCGGATAGCGTGTCGTCAATAATGGTCATCGGTATGAAAAGCGTCGTGTCGCCGGGATAAAACGTTGCGGCGGGCGGTGTAGGCAAGGAATAATCGGACGCGTCGGCATCATTGTCGCTCGTTTCAGCGACCAACTCCACCGAAACGCTTTGGGCGATCGGTCGCGAAAGCGCAATTGCGATATTGTATGGTTGTTCCATGCCTTCGGATGCGAATCCTTCGGGATTGACAAAACCAACCACGGGGGGATCGATCTTGGGTGCGATCTCCAAATTGACGGAGAGTGAGTCGGTGACGGCTGTTCCTTCAGAGCTTACACTCAATTTTAGCGTATACGATCCTTCATCACCCCGTCGGGGCGCCCACACGACGGTGGTGTGTTGCGATGATGAGAGCAGAAGGGTGTCCTCGTTTGCGGTATCCCGCGGAGAAAGGGTTACGTTAACGATATATTGTCCGCTTGATATCGGCTGATCGATCGCCGCGTCCAGGCGCAATGTGTCGGAACCGATATGCAATGTGTCTGGTATACTTTCGGTGATTCCTTCCAGGAAATAAGCGGAATCGGGTAAAGGGTTACCCTCGGGGAACACGGATTTGGTCAGCGGTCCGAAACGGTGAGATCCGTAGCCGTCGCTAATATCAAAATAATATTCGTAATCCCCGCTTTCCTCGGGAGTCCACGTAATAAGGCCGTCGTCTTTCGGCTGAGAACTCAGC
>WJJU01000323.1 GCA_014729595.1 Chitinivibrionales bacterium | reverse complement strand
TGATAGAAGATATGCTGAGCGAGGATCACTTCGCAATGTCCAACCGCGACATCAGTCACAAAATGTGGCCGGCGGTGGATATCGAAGAGGAAGAAGACGCTTATCGGCTCCATGCCGACGTACCCGGTTTGCAAAAGGAAGACATCAAGATTACCGTCCACAAAGGTCTCTTGACGATCGAGGGGGAGCGAAAGGAGAATAAAAAGGAGCGTAAAAAAGGACGCTTCTACCATTACGAACGAAGCTTTGGAGCCTTCTCCCGTTCTTTCCGACTGCCCGACAATGTTGATGCAGCCCGAATCAAGGCACACTACCGGGATGGGACGCTGGAGCTTGAACTCAAGAAAGCACCCGAAAGCAAGCCAAGATCCATCGAGGTGAAAGTTAATTAATCGGTGAAGACGGGTAGACATTTGCGATACCGTTTACTCAAGGGCCGGCGAATAACCGGCCCTTTTTTGCGTTCATCGCAACCAAGAGCCTATCCTCAAACCCCATTCCACCCGCGACGGGCTACGCGAAACGGTCCCGGCGTTGCCCCCCTTGCCCATATCGCGGCGAGGATTCGCCCTCGGGACGCGCCTTGCTTCCCACCTCCTCGCGCCGGCCAAACTGACGAAACAAGTTTGTGTGCAAAGCGAGAACTGAGAGGTTACCGCCGACAATAAACCGGAAATGGACGAAATGGTAGGGAGGGGCAAAACCCGACTGTGCTGAACACGGTGGGGCCGACGAAGGAATAGTTCGCGGTCAGTGCTCACCGACCTTGACGATTGTGTCGTCGTAGCTCGGTTCAATGGAATGGCCCGGAGGAACCACGAGGAAATCTTCGGCGTCCCAGCGGCCCGCCGTCAGGTCGGCGATAAGGCGAACATCACCATTAATTTTGGTAAACTCCCATCCATTCGCACGCCCCCAGTGGCGCGCCGCGCGCTCATGAGATTCGGTATGGGGAATTCCGGTGTCGATATAGGCTACCCGAGAGTAGTTTTTCAAATGGTCGTTGAGCGTTTGCATCAGGTATTGCGCATTTTCTTCCCCGTATTTCTCTACATACTCATCGTAGGTCGCGATTCCCATCGTCCGTGTTGTACTCCGAGGGTTGGACAGGTTTGATTCGGCTCGCTCCATCCATCCGACGGAACGGAAATAGGTACCGGGGTGGGAATCGAAATACTTTTGGTATTCGGCCCGGGAACCCATAAGGAGGGTAATGCAGTCATGGGCGCGAGGAACGACCATGGGAATTGGGGCGCGAAGGTTCCGGATGCCGTTATTGCAGAGACCATACCCCAACAGAACGGCCTCATACTTTTTCTTGTCAACCGAGTCGATTTCGCGCTGCAGGGCCGCGGACATTTTGTCGCAGCCTATGTCGTGAAGCCCCTGTTCCACGATTCGTATGTCGACGGCATTGGGGGACCGTGCGGCGCAATGGTAGCACTCACGGGCAAGAACGGCGCAGGTGATCAGCATGTACCGTCGGCAATCAGGATTTTTTTCGCACGATACCATCACCGCGGATCCCGTCCCACACGTCTTATACACGAAAACCGTCGCGCATGGTATTCGTCATCGAGCGAACTGCGCGTAACCCCCGCGCGGCGGCTTGCGTGCACGAAATTATCGGCACCCAGGTAGATACCGACATGATTAACGCGCCCGACGCCGCCGCGGCGAAATACGACAATGTCTCCCGGCAACGCGCGGCGACGTCTTACCGGGCGCCCCATGCGGGCAATCTCGCGCGAGGTCCGGGGAAGTTCCGTGCCGTACACTTCAATAAACACGCGGCGGACAAAACCGGAACAGTCCATGCCGCGCCGGGTCGTTCCTCCGTAGCGATATGGAATTCCGATATATGAGGCGACCACCTTCTCGAGATCATTGGGTATGGTATCGGCCGAACGACTGTCGGATGCGGTGTCGGCAACCTTAGCACGTACCGCATTGGTTCGGCGCCGAGGTGCGCGTTCCGCCTTAGGAGCTTTATGAGAGGGGCTGGTATAGCGCGCGTGCGGCGTACACCCCCCCAGTATGCCCGTCATTACCGCCGCAAAGCCAATCAGCCCTGCAACCAGTCGCCGCCCAACAACTTTTCGCGTTTCGGCCATAACCAATGATACCCCTCGCCGCCGGCGACTCGACATCCCCGACAATTCATCAAAACATGACTCGGGATTCGCCCGCCTCAGGCCCATGACACTCCACCCGGTACTATGTGCGCCGACGGAATCTTGCCGTTAAAAAAAAGAACCACCGCCACTTCGTACCTCCACCTCATTACCGTGCGGGACTATGCGGACCCGCGCGACGACCTGAGGCGGAGCGGCAAGGCAACGACTTTTCGTACACACCAAAGACCAAAATGGTTCGTATGCCGCCGAGGGCTCCGTCGGTATCCACGCAGGCACGCCCTCCGCCGTGTAAAAATGCTTGGAAAGAATCATTGGGAGAGCGAAAGCCGCTCTTGCAGGGCATAGCCCAATCTGAGCAAGAGATCCTCGCGCCACCGTGCCCCCATGAGCTGCACGCCGACCGGAAGCTTACCGACACATCCCCACGGCACCGACAGGGCGGGGATACTCGCGAGGTTCGCCGAGACGGTGTAGACATCAGTCAAGTACATTTCGAGGGGGTCATCTCGCTTTTCGCCGATCTTAAACGCCGGCGTGGGCGTCACCGGCGAAATCACGGCGTCGCATTCGTCAAAAGCCTTATCGAAATCCCGCCGAATAAGCGTCCTTACTTTCGCCGCCTTGAGGTAATAAGCATCGTAATAGCCGGAGCTTAACACATAGGTACCAAGCATCACTCGTCGTTTTACTTCTTCGCCAAACCCCTCGTCACGCGTAGCTTTGTATAATTCGGTTAGATCTCCGCCTTGAGCGTCGGCCCGATATCCGTATTTCACTCCGTCATAGCGGGCGAGATTCGATGAAGCCTCGGCGGTGCAAATAATATAATAGGTAGAGACCGCATATTGAAGTGTTGGCAAAGACACGTCGACCAAAGTCGCCCCACGCCTCTCGAGTTCCGCCGCGGCTTGTTCAACACAAACACGAACCTCTTCGGAAAGGCCCTCTCCAAGGTATTCCCGCGCCATCCCTACTTTTAACCCGCGGACATCCCCGCTATACAGCTCGGGAT
>WJJU01000033.1 GCA_014729595.1 Chitinivibrionales bacterium | reverse complement strand
GGCCAGTGCCATATTCGGATTGCCGGGGATCGGCTTGGGGTTGGCCGGCTTCTCCTGAAAACCAATCATCCGCCAGTTATGATCAACTTCGATTATCCCAAAAGAACGCGCCTCTTCCACCGGCTTCGGCATAGCCGCCACCGTTGCGACCGCACCGACCCCCCGATGGAAATCGAGCATCTTCGAGATATCCATCTTGTAGATGTGATCCGCCCCGAATACCGCGATGTAGTCCGGGTTTTCGTCTTCGATAAGATTGATGTTTTGAAAGATGGCGTCCGCCGTACCGAGATACCAATTCTGCCCCGTCCTCATCTGCGCGGGGACCGGATCAATATACTGACCCAGCATCCGATTAAGGTTCCACCCCGTCGTTAGATGCTTGATCAACGAGTCAGCCTTAAACTGTGTGAGCACTTTCAGCTTGAAAATGCCTGAATTGATGAAATTATTGAGCACGAAATCAATGATTCGATACTTCCCACCAAAAAAGACGGCGGGTTTTGCACGATGGCGGGTAAGCGGATGGAGGCGAGATCCTTGCCCACCGGCCATGATCATGCCCAAAACGTTAGGGTAGCCGATAGCCGAGCGAAATCCTTGCATAATGCCCTCATTTCTATCCGATCGGCGAATTACCATTTATCCACGCGTCGGATTCGAAAATAGTTAATTACTGGCCGTCTAGGGTAACCACAAGAAACATTATCTCTTCCATTGACAAAGACCCCACCATATTCGGATATTAGTAGACATGTCGCACACGTTTAAACTTACAGCGTTTTTGCTCCTGCTTGTAGGAGCCGCAGAGAGTCGAGAGACGGCCGATTCCGCCGCCGACACTTCTCGGGTCGTTATTGTTATTCCGGTAGTAGGCAATGTGGATCCGGGTATGGCGGCATTTATCGGTAGAGCGATACGCGACGGCCTCGAGCACCCCGCCCCCTATTTCGTTCTTGATATGGACACCTTCGGAGGACGCGTCGACGCCGCCCTGGATATCGTCGACACCCTCGTTAGTCTGCCGGAGGGGGCGACCATGTCGTTCGTGAGGAAACGAGCCATATCCGCGGGCGCACTTATTGCTCTTTCATGCAGTAAGCTAATAATGAGACCAAACACGACTATCGGCGATTGTGCTCCCATCGCCTACTCCGGCGAAGGGCCCGAAGTTCTGGGCGAGAAATTCCAGTCACCCCTGAGAGCGAAATTTCGGGCACTCGCCAAACGCAACGGCTACCCGGCAACGCTTTCTGAAGCGATGGTCACCGCCGAAATGAGTGTCTACCAAGTAGAACTTCCCGACACAACCCTTTACCTGGATTCTCTGGAACTCGCCGAACTGGCGCCGTCAAGAAAAGCGGCCGTTATATCCCAAAAAACGGTTGTTCCCGCCGGCGAGCTGCTTACCATGGACGCCCAAGAGGCGCAAGAACTCGGATTCTCGTCCAAAACGGCCGCATCAATTGAGAAGGCGCTTGAAGCGGGGGGGATCGAGAATTACAAAATTATACGGATAGAGGAAAACTGGTCTGAGGCTTTCGTGAGGATCATCGGGCGAATAGCACCGATTCTCATGATGATCGGGTTCGCCGCGCTCTATGCGGAGCTTAAGAGCCCGGGATTCGGTATCCCCGGCATTGTGGGAATCATCTGCTTGGCACTTGTATTCGGCGGACAATTCATGGTTGGCTTGGCCGATTATACCGAGCTTCTGCTCATTGTCGTAGGCATTCTGTTGTTGGCGACGGAGCTTTTCGTTTTGCCCGGCTTTGGCGTTATCGGCATCGTCGGCATGGCCTTCATTGCCGCGGGAATGGTGCTCTCGTTACAGGATTTTGTCATACCGGAGCCTTCGTTCCCTTGGCAAGTGGAACTACTGAAACGAAATCTGTTTATGGTTCTAATCAGTTTATGCGGATCGCTGATCTTGTTGTTGCTGTTTTTCCGCTATGTATTCCCGCAACTTGGACGCGTCGTGTCGGGACCTTATTTATCCGAAACACTTGCTTCATCGCGATTGGACAGCGACGTATCGCCCAAAGTGGCGGTCGGTGATGAAGGAGTTGTTGTTACCACTCTTCGCCCTTCGGGCAAAGCGCAAATCAACGATGAAGTGATCGATGTTACCACGGAGGAAGGTTTTTACGAAAAGGGAACCCCCGTTAGGGTAGCGCGAATACAAGGCAATAGTACAATCGTCGAAAAAGTGGAGAACCAACGTGGGTGATATCCTTCTTGCGGTAGTCTTGCAGATTGTCGGCGTTAGCGTCATTATTGCGGAACTGGTTCTTCCCTCGGGGGGGCTGCTGACAATTGTCGCGGTTGGATCACTTGGCTATTCCCTTTTCCATGTCTTTACAAGAGTGTCGGTTGGGGCGGGAATGGTGTTCGTAGCGGCGGACTTGGTGATGATCCCGATCGCCATTGTCATCGGGATAAAATTATTGGTCAAATCGCCCGTGACGCTCCGAAGCAGTTTGTCGAGTCAAGAAGGCGTCGCGTCGCAAGATCCACTTTTTAAAGAATTGAAAGGCAAAGAAGGGACCGCATTGACGGCGCTGAGGCCCTCCGGCAAGGCTAAAATCGAAGGAAAGCGGTATGACGTCGTCTCCGGAGGGGACTACGTCGACGCCGGTGCCGCCATAAAAGTGACAATAGTTGACGGAAACAGAATAGTGGTGCGTAAAGTAGCGCCGAAACAATAATTCACCTACAACGAAAGGCTGGGTAGAATGCAATTCACCGTGGTCCTGGTAGTCCTGGCGGTAATTTTACTGCTCGTTCTCTTTTTTTTCGTGTTTTCATCGCTGTCGCTCTGGTTTCAGTCCTTGGTATCCGGCGCTCAAGTCGGTCTTTTTAATATTGTGTTCATGCGCTTTCGGAAGGTGCCGCCCAAG
>WJJU01000322.1 GCA_014729595.1 Chitinivibrionales bacterium | reverse complement strand
TCATAGAGCTTACTCACTGTTTCGGTCGAAAAATGCGTTAATCCAATCCGCGCCCGGTGACGAGCGTCGCTTCGGACGGCGAGGGGAGTCAATGCTGCACCAGCACATGAAACATCAGGATCAATGTGAGAATACCAATCAGTATGAGCGAAATGTGCTGCTTCTCCCACGTATTTATCCAGAAAGCGGTCTTGAATATATTCTGTTCAGCCGTACGTGAACGACGGCGATCGCCGCTTCGACGGTCCGTTATGCGCTTCTCGACCAGCATCCCCTCAGGAGTCTTGGAAGCCGTCCTTTTATGCTTGGCAAACGACGCCGTGGGTCGATCGACTTTCTCGTCGATATCCACCGTATCGAGATCGTGCAGCATTTCTTCAATCCAGGTATAGCGCTCGCCACGATTTTTCTTAAGCGCCTTCAGAATGATCAGTTCCAGCCTCTTGGGCACGTCCCGCCTTAGCGCCGAGGGGGGAGTGGGGAGTTCATGAACCTGTTTGTAGGCAATGGCGACTGGATTTTTGCCCGTGAATGGTGGCGTACGGGTAAGCATTTCGTATATGACCACCCCGAGCGAGTATATGTCCGTGCGGGCGTCGAGTTCCTTGCCCTCCGCCTGTTCCGGCGACATGTATTCCGGTGTTCCGACGGCCATACCGGTCATGGTAATATTACTCTGACGGAAAATCTTGGCGATTCCAAAGTCGCTGATTCGACAGACGTGGGCCCTGTCTATAAGAATATTTTGCGGTTTGATGTCCCGGTGAATGACGTTATGCTGATGAGCATATCTTAATCCCCGGCATATCTGCTTCGCATAATCAACAATCGTAGGGAGCGACAACGGCTTCCGTCCACAGAGGCGTTTTCCCAAATCCTCGCCTTCGATAAATTGCATGGCAAAGTATTTAAGCCCATTTTCTTCACCATAATCGTACATGCTGACGATGTTTTGATGATCCAACAAGGATATCGCTTTGGCTTCGGATTCAAATCGACGAGAAAACTCGTCGTTGTGGCATAGGTGAGGAGACAGGACCTTGAGCGCTACAACCCTGTTAAGTGGTCTTTGGCGCGCGCGGTAAATGTCGCCCATTCCGCCTTGACCAAGCCGATCGAGGATCTCGAAATTACCCAGCTTGTCCGGCATCCATGCGCTTCGGGTATTGTCGCTTCTTTTGGCCATCATGATAATCTAAACTCGCTACTTTGAGCTAAGGGAGTGCTGATCCGTGGAGGGGCGGTCAATCTCCCCCGTTCGACACTTAAGCTTCGTTGCGCAAGGCATCGACACATGTAGGGTTCGAAACAATGCCGCACTACCTGCCGTGATGTTTTCGGTTACGTTTTGCCGCCGTTTTGCCTTAAATACCCGGGATTGCGCCTCCGTTATTCGCTGATCAAAGCCCGCATTCCGGTAACGATCCCGGCATAGATGAGCCATGACCATCGACACGGGCGAAATACAATCCGGCCCGTTCTATACGTTTCGAGGAATTCCGCCCAAGCGTATTCTCAGATACGCTAATATACATAATCCTACGCTCAAATACCCCAGCGCCGGCCATTCTCCGCCGGACCATAGGGCTTGCTCAAGAACCCAACTTCGTTTGAAGAGGGAAAAGACCGGACGCGCAATCGTCAGGTGCGACAGAATGCGCCCGGCGGCGGACATGCGGTCGAAGGGTATAAGAATTCCCGAAAAAAAGATCTGCGGTATGAAAATAATTGGAAGCCAGGTCACGGCTTGATTAACCGAGCCGGAGAATGCGCTGACCCCGAGGCCGAGGAGCGAACCGCCGGTTGAAGCGGTCCAGAGCAGCAGCGTAAGTTCCCAATCGAATGTGATTGCATCAAACAATCCGGCCAAACAAAGACCGAAAAGAACGCTTTGAACCAAACCTACCGTCGAAAATACGACGGCCTTTGAGAGTATGTATCCGAGGGGAGACAAGCCTGCTCGAAACTCTCGTTCATAGTGGCCCCATTCGCGGGCTATTTCGCGGACCGAGTTTACACCACCCATCCAAATAACCGAGATGGTCAGGCAAAAGTAATACGAAAGCGGTAAGTATGCTCCTTCTTGCTCGAATACCAACGCCAGAAGCAGTGCAATGAGCGGCGCCTGAACCATAATCAGTGAAATGGTGCGATGGTCACGAAGGAGAATCCGGAAGTAGCGTGGCAGCAGCAACGCGAGCTGGCGGAAGTGGCCGATCGAGCGAGGGCGATAACCTTTTAGGGTACTGGGCATTTTATCATACTCCACCCGAGCATCTCGATTTTTTGCTTCGTCCCGTCCCTCATCGTTTACGGCAATCCCCGCAAGCTTTCCTTCCCTGCGCGCTTTTTCGTACACTTCGGCCAGCGTGGCGACACCGGCCGCTTGCGTTGCTTTGTCAGGTGGTCCGTCGTAAATCAATGTGCCTCGGTTGATGAACAGCGCGCGATCGCACAATTCGAGCTGCTCCAAGGTATGCGTAGTAAGCAGAATCGTGTGACCGCGATCCGCCAATTCCCGGAATAGTTTCATGAACTTATGTACCAGGCCCGGATCCAATCCGGCAAGCGGTTCATCAAGAAACACCACGGTGGGTGAGGACAAGAGTTCGATACCCAGATGCACCCGTCTGGCTTCACCGCCCGAAATTTTCGCTATTCTTCGGCTCCCTAATCGAGAAAGATCCAACAGGTCCATCACCTCTCGCATACGCTCATCACGTTCGGCCGGAAGGCTGTCGCGGGGAAGGCGAAGGAGTGCTTGTTCGCGGAATGTTTCGGTTATGGTGAGTTCGGGACGCAAAAGAATCTGCTGTGAGACGAAGCCGATGGAGCCGCGGAAGGCGGCAATGAACTGCTTGAGTGGAAAAGCACTGAAATACACCGTGCCTTCCGTAGTGGGAATACGACCGGTGAGTGCTTGCGCCAATGTGCTTTTTCCGGCACCTGAAGGTCCGAGAACGGCGACAAATTCGCCCGGTTGAATCGACAATGAAATGTTTCCGAGAAGTGTATGCCCCCGCCGTCGTACGGTCACCCCGAATGCTTCGAGCTTAATCCGATTACCGTCTTCCGCCTTGGCCAGCTTCCCGTTCTCGAACAAGAAGCGATAAGGTCCTACTTGGACAATGTCGCCCTCGGTCAAGGTGGCCCGACGGACGGGGCGGCCGTTGACAAAGGTACCGTTGGTGCTGCCGTTGTCCGCAATGTCGAAGCGGTTTTCGCCCCGGTGGACGACCGTGCAATGGTGTCGTGATACCAGCGGGTGAGGAAGGTGAATTTCGTTGATCGTGTCACGGCCGATCCGCACCGTGTTGCTGTCGCGGCGGCTGAATAAAATCGGCGGTTCGGAGGAAACATCGCTTCGTTCGAGTGTAATCTTTCCGGGCTCGACGGCTACCCGATAGCTTTGTACACCGATGGTCAATGTGCACCCGTCGGTTAAAATTTTTTGTGGCGAGGGTTTGCCGTCTACCCGCACCCCGAACGTACTGCCCACATCACGAACGACCGGCGCTTCCGGCGTCAAACGAAGCGCCGCGTGTTTTCGCGAAACCCCCACTCCTCCGACTATCATATCGCATTCATGCGCGCGACCGATAAGAACCTCGCCACCGCTGAGCGGAAACTCAAATCGCCTATCAGTCGTCTCGGTGGGCATGCGGGCAATCAGCTATCGATGATCTCGTGAACTACGGATTCCACTTCCGCTTTGGCTCTCTCGAGGTCATCATTGACAAGGGTATATTCGTATTTGCCTTCGGTTTGTGCAAAAGCTATTTCTTTTTTCGCATTAGCCAGTCGCACGCCGATGGATTCTTCCGACTCGGTTCCACGATTGCGAAGCCGGCGAGTAAGTTCATCCATTGAAGGAGGCAGGATAAGGATTCCACTGGCTTGAGGATAATGCCGATCGAACATCTTTTTGCCGTACACGTCTATATCCATCACCAAGTGTTTGCCGCTCTCAATTGTGCGATCGACAAAATAGCGCGGCGTCCCGTAGAGGTGTCCATGCACCGCTTGCCACTCCGCGAACTCATCGCCTTCGATTTTACGGTGGAATTCCTGTTCCGAAAGAAAAAAGTAGTGCCTTCCGTCCACCTCGTTGGGGCGGGGAGGGCGAGTGGTGGCGGATATGGAATACACTAAGCCCGGCACCGTTCGCCGGATATGATCCAGAAGCGTTGTTTTTCCCGCGCCGGAAGGAGCGGAGAAAACGATGATCGAACCTTGTTTCAAAAAGCCGCCCCCTTCTCTTCTTTATCTCCCGCCGTCCCTTCCGCGTCGAGTATCTGTTTGATTTCTTCGTATTCCTTCTTCACCTCGAGTTCTTTTTCCAGATAATATTGTATGGCGGTTAGATGATTGACGATGCCGTTGAGGGTCTTGCTGAGAACCAAAAACAAGATAAATATGCCCGCCAGCCCGGCGCCCGAAACAAGAAGCAGATAGAATGAGGGAGCCATGGTCCTCCGATATGGGTTACTGAAGGGAATCGAGGGAGGTGACCACGTTAAGGACCTTGTTGAGATTGGTCATCTCGAAAAGCCGGGTCATGTAGGCGGAAGGGTCGGGATTCTGATTGAGCAACAGCAATTGCTTGTTCGCTTTTTCCATGAGCGTGTGGTAATAAACAATGATGCCTACCCCGTGGCTGTCGATAAAATCGGTGTCGCTTACATCAACGATTACTCTGTCGCTTTTTTTATG
>WJJU01000321.1 GCA_014729595.1 Chitinivibrionales bacterium | reverse complement strand
TTCGCCGGGACAACGCTCTGATCGAAATGCATTCCCCCATAAAAGAGAATGCCGATCGTGGGCTTGTCCGCATCGGAACCCGCGTCTTGTTGATACGATTTGAGTGATGACCAAGTCCTGTCAGTCAACGGATCATAGATGCCATACTCCGGATACGTTCTGGGACGAGGTGGTTTTCTGAGTGCGACGCCGCAATACTCGCGCACTGCCAGCGCAAGCATGTTGCAGATGTTCTCATCGCCGCTATTCCCCCAGTATTGCATGAACAACGCCCAGTTGCGCGCATGTTTAAGTGGCCCGAACGGTAGAAACGTGCCGACCCTTTCGATTATTCTCATCATGCGCTGCGCACGGGAGATACTGAATCCACCGCGATTCTCTTTGTCGCTTCGCCGAGCGCTCCGCTGCATGATTTTCTTCATGCTAAATCCACCCAGCCGCAGCAGTGACATCATGCGGGGCGAACCGCCAATGAGCAGTGCTACAGGGGTTTGAGTCTTTTCCAGCACACGTTCGCACACACCAACGGCTTTGCCGTCTCCCCTGATATCGAGGAACACCATGTCAGCGGAGCCCAAAGCGTGCTCAAGCGTTTGTGTCGATAGGGAAGCTTCTTCGATATCGTGGGTGCAAAAAAGCGAAACGACCGCGTTGTTGCCATAACGGTTTCGATACAAAGAGACAGCGCTGGACAGTGCGGAACTCAAGGAAGCGTTTATGATGAATGTCAGTTTCTTTGGTGATTTCATGCCATTTTTCGTGTTATCTTCGCCAATTGAGCGCATTCCAGAGTAACACAAAAATACAATACGTGCTACCACAACAACAATAATGATGAGCCATGAACATGGATAAATGCATTCGTTTCGGGGTGTCATTGCCGAAATACTGCTGGAGCTTTTTGATCGGAACATTGAGAAAAAGGGCTACGCCAATCGATCCGAAGCCATCAGAGTTCTTATCAGGCAAAGCCTGGTAGAGTCGATCCGAAATCAGAAACCGCGGCGGGGGGCGTTCTCGTATGCGATAATCCCAAGCAAGGCCTTACCGAGCATCTGACCAATGCCCAACATGAACATCACGAGAGCATCATCAGCACAATGCATGCGCACCTCGACCACGACAACTGTATCGAAGTCGTCCTCCCGCGGGGCATAGCCAGGGTGGTAAAATCGATTGCGGACAAGCTCATTAGCGCCAAGCATGTCAAGCATGGGAAATTTGTACCGACTACGCTTGGAAAGCAGCTGTAGATAGGCAACGCCTTCGCCTTTCCTTGGCTTCGGCGGAAAAACACCAGACACAAAAAGAAGAGGAAAGATGAAGAGAGCCGATTTTTCTGAAGAGAAATGCGACAGCAAGCCTGTTTAACAGCTTACAACAGCCCATGCTGGGCGGCTAAGAACGCCGCCCCAAATTGCCGCCAAGACAAGGGGTAGCGCTTCCATGTCCGCCTCTCCCGCTTCGGCGGATCGTTGGCACTCCAGCGATAGTATAGGCGGCAAATTCAGCAGTGAGGCAACCCGTTGTTTGCAATTTGGTCACCCCGGAAGAACGTCGCGCAAGACAAAAGAGAACAAAGGCAGGAAGAAATTATGATGGCGGTGGCGAAGTCGGAAGCCAAAGAAACTACGACGGTAGCCCAGGAAAGGAATGACTGAATGACCGCGGCAACCTATTTTTAAGCGGTAAATCAAAAAGACAAAAAACGCAGTGTCCACCAAGACAGGCCGTCCCCGTCCTAAGTGCGGCAAAAAACTCGTATCAGCTAAAATTACATTTTTCATTTTTCAACCCTTCAAGTAGATATCGACTCTGTTCCTCCCTGCCCGGCATAATCCTGATCCACTCCGGCATTCCAAAGGATGCGCAACTGCGTATCGCGATATGGTGTTCTTTTAAGAGCCTTTGGCGGGTATGCTCTGCATTGCCTGTTTTTACAAGAAAAAACGGACATCTTCCAGATGATACAATAAACCTATCGTTCGACAAAGCTTGCATCAGGTCTTGCTTTCTCGCGATAATATCCGTCCATTGCCGTTGAAAGCATTGGTGGTTGTTTATCAAAGATGGAACGATTCGTTGGGCGATGGAAGAAACGCCCCATGGCAGCAGGAAATTGCTCAGCTTCTGTATGGTTTCTTCCGATGACACGGCATAGGCTGCGCGAAGGCCGCCAATGCCGAAAGGTTTTGTGAGTGATTTCAGGATGAGCAGGTTTCCGCAATGCGACAGCAGTGGCAACGCTGTTTCGCAGTCTTCACCAAGCTCCTGATAGCTTTCATCGATGCAGACCGTCGTTTGTGGAACTACCTCGCACAACTGCTGGATACTATCAGGTGACAAATATCGCCCATTGGGATTGTTGGGGTTGCAAACAATGACCACATCGAGCGACCGATGCTGGAGCCACTGCAAAGTGTCCGGCATTCCTGAGGCCTCGGGGAACAACAGGCTTTCCATATATTGGTTATTTCTGCGATATGCTTCAGCATAGTCGCCATAGGTCGGGCCAAATTGTGCGGCAGTGTTGAAAAGCCGCGGTAGAGCGAAAATCGCCTCAGTCATGCCCGCGGTCAAGGCAATGTGTCTTACGTGAATACCATGGAAGTCGGCGAGGGATTTGGTAGCTTCGTAGCAATCGATATCCGGATACGAAGAGATCTCTTGTGGAGATATCAAGTTTTTTACGTTTTCAGGCAGCGGGAATGGATTCACCGTGGCGCTGAAATCAAGCACGCTTGCGGGGTCAATATTCAGTTCCCTCAATTCATTGAAAGGCATGCTGCCGTGGGCTTGTACGCCGTCGATCATAATTCGATACCTTTTCGGGCGCGTACGCCTTGCGTGTAGTAGTGTTTCACATCTCGCATTTCCGTCACCAAATCAGCCGCATCGATAAGCTCCTGCGGGAGCATAACGTCCCGTCATGACGACTTCACAGCTCAGGCTTTTGGGGCTAATAGCGTTGACCAACTCGTCAACGGTAAAGAGCCCGTAGTGCAGCGCAATAGCAGCTTCGGCCAGAACTACCACACGAAAGTCGCCGCTGCCAATAATCCGGCGTATCTCTTTGAGCGCCTCGTGGGCAGTTTCGACATCCTGCTTTTCAGTCTTGCGTGTCATGAACCGCCGTCGGCCATATTGATGCACCGTTATCCGATCTTCAAATCGTGCCGGTGCCAGGATTTCGCTGTATTGCTTATCCTTTACAAATCGCGCGAAGAATACCGGCAATCCTGCTCCGGCCGCGCGTATGGCCAGGCCGATTGCCGCTGTTGTTTTCCCTTTACCGTTGCCGGTATAGATCTGCAGGTAGCCTTTCATATCTGAATGCCGTTCCTCTCTGCCTACAAGATGCTTCTACCGGAAACGATGACAGCGCTAATTGCGCAGATCGCTGACAGCAAGGCCGTACCATACGCTATCGTGACCGTATCTGCAATATCACGCATGACAGGTTGCCGACCGCCTTCATTGAGACGTGGTTTCCGCGAAATGCGTCCGTTATAGGTAGCCTCTCCTCCAAGCTCGATGTCCAGCGCTCCCGCCATCGCAGCTTCGCTGTGGGCGGAATTTGGGCTGGGGTGTTTCTTGCGGTCGCGATATATTGTCTGCAGCGAATTCGGCAGGTTTTTCCCACTAACGGCTGTGGTCAGCGGAATCATAATGAAGCCGGCAAGACGAGCGGGAATGAAGTTGAGAATATCATCCAGTCGCGCAGCGCAGGTGCCGAAATGACGGTAGCGGTCGTTACGATAGCCAATCATTGAGTCCATAGTGCTCACCGACTTGAATGCCAGTGCCGCCACCGGACCGCCAAGAGCCAGATAGAATAGAGGTGATACAATGCCGTCTGTGATGTTCTCGGCAACGGTTTCAACGGTGGCTCGGGCAATCTCATGTTCATTCATGTTTGCTGTATCCCGCCCCACAATCATTGACACCGCATGCCGGGCGGCGCTAAGATCGCCTTGCGACAAATGCTTGCGGACCAGGTTCGCCTCGCTCGCGAGCGACCGGGCCGACAGACAGTAGAAACCGATAATCGCTTCGACGGCAAGAACTGCGTACGGTGACAAGAGACGCGCGCTTTCAACAAGCAGAAAACCTGTGCCCGCTGTAATCGCCAGGACCAACGCGCACAGCATCATTCCCGAAATGAACTCACGCGCTCGCGAGCGGTATGAGGGATGCAGAAGCTTTTCAAGCAAGGCGATAAGGCTACCTATCCACCGCACCGGATGCGGAAGCCAACGGGGATCTCCCAGAAGGAAATCCAGTCCAACGGCCGCCCCGAGGCTAAGCGGCGACATGCTTGCCCTCCACAATTCTTTTCAGCATATCCATATCGAGGCTATGTCTCACAACATCCGCCAGGTTATCGATGTCCTCGTTCAATGCTACGCTTCGTTCTACTACAGCATCTTGCAATTGTGCAAGCCCCTTCCTCTCACGAAGTGCGTTAACCAGGGTTGTAGCGACAATGGAAGAATCGAATAGACCGTGCAGGTAGGTTCCCGCAATACTGCCTGACGGGCTTGCTATTCCGATAACCGCTTCCCGGCCGGACGCATCCGACAGAACCGTAAATGGTTGGCTGTCAGGCCCGAAGTCACTTTTGCCCATATGAATCTCGAAACCTGTTGTCTGTATTCCGTTCAAGGCGGCAAACAGTCCTGCTGCTGCGCTACTGATTGTGACTTGAGTCTGCGTCGTTGTCTTGTCCGTATGGAATTCGGTCAGCATGTCGAGCAATCCCAGTCCACTCTCTTTGTCGCATGAGCTTTCACAGTGGTTTGGGTCATGAATCTCCTTTCCCAGCATCTGGAAACCGCCACAAATGCCAAGAACCGCCCCCCCTCTTTGGGCATAGGAAAGGATAGCATCAGCAAAGCCGGATTTCTTCAGTACCTGGAGGTCCCCGATAGTGGACTTGGTTCCAGGTAGTATGAGCAAATCGGGACGGCCGATTGCCGCGCTGCTCTCGCACCATCTGACTCTCACCCCGGGAATCGCTTCGAGGGGCAGGAAATCCGTGTAGTTTGAAATACGGGGCAACCGGATGACACATATATCGATATCGGTGTTTGGCCAGGATGTCCTGTTGAATCGCTCGGTAACGCCGTCTTCTTCATCAATCGCATGATGCACCCATGAAACGACGCCCAGGACTGGAACACCGCAAATCTTCTCCAACTGTTCAAGCCCGGGTTTGAGAAGCCCAACGTCTCCGCGGAATTTGTTAATGACAAACGCCTTGACGCGAGCTTTCTCTTGGTTTTCAAGAAGCTCCATTGTCCCGACAAGCGACGCAAAAACGCCACCCCTATCGATGTCACCTACAAGCAGCACCGGAGCATCGGCCATTTCCGCCATGCCCATATTGACAATGTCGTTCTTTTTCAGATTGATTTCCGCTGGACTGCCTGCTCCTTCAATGACAATAAGGTCATATTCAGCCGCAAGAGATTCATAGCAGTCGCGTATAGTGCATCGTAGTTTGTCGCGCGTTTCGTGCCATTGCCGCGCTTTCATGGTGAAAGCCGGTTTGCCCTTGAGCACAACTTGAGAACCCGTGTCCGATGAAGGTTTGAGAAGCACGGGGTTCATGCGCACATCCGGCTCAAGCCCGGCGGCATACGCCTGCACGACCTGCGCGCGCCCCATCTCAAGTCCATCACGGGTGACAAACGAATTATTTGACATATTCTGCGCTTTGAACGGTGCGACCCGATATCCATCCTGACGGAAAATACGGCACAGTGCCGCGGCAATGAGCGACTTGCCGCTTGAGCTGGCCGTTCCTTGTATCATTAGAGACTTCGAGCGCATCTTTCCCATTCCTTCTATCATTTATGATCCTGTGAGGGGCCTTCAATGTCTCCCTCAAGCTGGAGATATAGCCTTCTCATCTTTTCAAGCGTATCTTCATCCGTCTCCCAATACCCTCGTTGATTTGCCTCAAAGAGACGCTCCAGGATCTGTCTTAGTGCATGCGGATTGTTTTCCTGAAGACGCTTGCGCAGGTTCTCATTCAGTATCAGGTCCCGCGCCGTGTCTTCAAACAGCGCGTTGTCGACTTCCTCTGTGGTAGCCGCGAGCCCGACCAGGTTCTCTAGTTTTTCCGCAAATTGTTGCGCCCCGTGATAATCATGCGACAGCATCCCATCCTGCCACCGCGGATTGAGCAGGCGACTTCGTATGGCCCGCTGAATGGAATGCTGCGCGGTTTCGGTGCGGGCGCGCCCTTCGTGACTGTCGTTCACCAAAATCATTGCCTTTTTGCCCGAATGCTCCTTGACCGTTCGCGCAAGTCCACCCAGAAACTCGTAGTAGTGATCAAGGTCGGTGACTTCATAATCCATGGAACTGCGCACTTGACTGACGACTTCAACTTTGGAAAGATTCTGTGTGAGCAGACCTTTCATCTCTTTTCCATAAAATCGCCGGGTATATACAAAACGAAGGCTATGCGTGTAGGCATCGACAAGTTCGCTTTCCTTCTGCCATTCCTTTGATTTCACCAGCCCAGTCACGGCGGTACCATACACCGCGGTATCAGGTCCGAACACCCGGGCTAACGACAACTCTCGTGCATCCTCTTCCGCGTATCCCATGCCGCCAAGTTTCTCCCGAATTGCCCGTGCATGAGCGCGTATTGGGTTTTGATCGTCTTCCTCGTCGATTGAACCAACGAGTTCCAAGGCGTCCTGTATCATCTCGATAATGTTTGGAAACAGGTCTCGAAGAAACCCGCTCATCTGAACGGTAACATCGACACGCGGGCGGCCCAATTCGCTGAGCGGGATAATTTCCAGCTTCTTCTCCCAGGGATTCGCGCGATTCAGGCGCACACCCAGAAGGTGCAAAATCTGTGCGACTGTTTCCCCATTTGTTTTTGATGTCTCCAGTCCCCAGAGCACGACGGCAATCGATTTGGGCCAGGTCCCGTTGGCTTTGTGGTATTCTTCCACTAGGTTCTGGGCCATGCGAATACCCATGCGCGTTGCCGATGGAGACGGCACGGAGCGCGGGTCAAACTGGTATAGGTTGCGCCCCGAGGGAAGCACTTCGGGATTGCGGAACACATCACCGCCAAGCCCCGCGGGAATGTAACCGCCTTCAAGCGCCGCACACAAAGAGGCGAGCTCGCTATTGTCGACAAGATGCCTGTACAGTTGGCAAAGGCGTTTCTCTACGGGGCCGTTTGGCTTTGCCCCGGCTTCCACAATTGAAGTGATTGCGGCGCGGCACTCCTGCTCGACTATCTCGATCTCACGGACGTATCGCTCTGGTTTCTCGCGCAATTCTTCCCAGTTCCATTTCCGCTTCTCAGCGACTTCTTCCGCAAGTCCCTTACCGTCCTCATGCCAACATCGGGAAAACTGCCACAGAAAATCGATAGCTTCCTGATGCGAGAATGGCTGACCAAAGGTGTGCAGTCTTCCGGGCACGAAGCTGCGTTTGATCTCGCCCAGTTTGAAAGCGGCATCGTTGGGTGTCTCGCATTCCCAACCAAGTTTTGAGGTCAATCCGATAATGTCCGATTCGATTTCTTTCACTCGGGTTGGGTTCAAGTCTTCTGCCTGCGCATGCTCATCAAGCAGTGTTTCCAGTTGCTGCAGTTCGCCATAGACGCCCCCCGTCACAAACGGTGGTTGCAGGTGGCTCATCATAACCGCATGGGTTCGGCGCTTTGCAATGGATGACTCCGAGGGGTTGCCCGAGTAGTAGCAGTACAGGTGCGGCATGCTTCCAATGAGCGCATCCGGTAAGCAGTCGCCCGACATGGCGTTTTCCTTGCCGGGAAGGAATTCCAGCGTACCATGCGTCCCGACATGAATTATGGCATCAGCTTTGAACTCGCATTCAAGCCAGCGGTAGAATGCCGCATATTGGTGGTGCGGCGGTTTGTGGGGATCGTGGTATTCACGAGCAGAAACCACACCGGCAGAACGAGGCGGCTGCAATCCGAGAATGACATCGCCGATTTTTATGCACGGTATGGCAACCCCGTCATTGCCGGCCATAACATGACCGGGGAACGGGCCCCAATGATCCTCGATGCGCTTTGCCCATAGAGCGGTCCCTGTCGCCTTGACATATTGCTCCTCTGCCATGGTTACACCAGACGCCGGTGCCCTCCACTGAGGACAATTGCAGTTGCCCTCCTCGTCAAAGTGCCGGCAGATCTGTTCTCTGGTTAACGGTTCGACATTGTAGCCCCGAGTCTGCAACTCACGCATGATAGCTTCAACCGAAGACAGCGCATCGATAAACGCGCCTGCCCCAATACCGCCTTCGCCGGGCGGATAGTTGTACATCACAATGGCGATCCGCTTATCCTTGTTCGGCTTATGTCTGAGTGTGTGCCACCGTTTTATGCGCGAGATTACCTTGTCCACTCGCTCACCCAGAAGGTCCAATCCGCCCCAGGAATCTAGTTCTGGATTAACGGCGCCAACGGGAATCGTCTCGATGCATCCGTCAAGTTCGGGTAGGAATACGGAAATGAGAAACTCGGACGGCAGTGTTCCGTGGGGGTCATTGTGCCACTGCTCTATTGAGCGACGAGTGATAAAGAACGGATGCAGTATCGGGACGTTGAGTTCGCGCAGCAAAGCGACAGCTTCTCCGGCGTTGCCGCCCATAGGGCCTTGTCCCATTCGGAAAGCCAGAAGGTTTACGACGCAATCCAGGTTCTCTGGGAGAAGCCTTCGCAGCTTTTTGGCATTGTCGCTTGTGATACGGTTGATTGCTACAGGAATAACCGTGCAGGAGTTCTTCATTTTCTCAATCAACGCGCCCACTGCGCTATGGGTATCAACGGGATACCGCCCGCTATTGTAGAACAAGGCTGTCGTGGGCAAGCTTGTATCCACCTCGCGATTCTTGACCCATGCACCATAGCTCTTGAACGACTTCGCTTCGCGGGGATCGAGTATGGTGGCGTCTTCGACTTCACGAGGCGGCTTATACGCCGGAATACCATGTACAGTGCCATATTCACTTGCAAGAAGGCAAAGCAGGTTGTACATGTTGTATTCGTCGGCGTACCGC
>WJJU01000320.1 GCA_014729595.1 Chitinivibrionales bacterium | reverse complement strand
TCCGAGCCGACCTTGGCACCCTCTTCTTTGCTCGTGGTCTTTTTAAGCCGCTCGAGGATCGCATCGGGAACAACTACCCCGGGCACTTCGTTGTTCATGAATTCAGCGTTACGATAGCTGGTGAGGGGCCATACACCGGCGACAACGGGTATTGTCTTAGTATGCTTTTGCACTTTATCGAGGAATCGATAGAGTGCCTCGGTATCGAACACCGGTTGCGTTATGGCGAATTCCGCGCCGGCGTCGAGCTTCTTAAAATAGCGCTCGATTTCGCGCTCCGGATCGACGGCGCAGGGGTTGGCCCCAACACAGATGAATACACCGGTGGGCGGATTGACGGGATTACCGCCGACATCTACACCGTGATTCATATTGGCGACGGCCTGGGTCAGTCCGATCGCATCGACATCAAATACACCGGTGGCATCGGGATAATCTCCCAGCTTGGGAGGATCGCCGGTAATGATCAAAATATTGTGCAGGCCGGCGGCATAGGCGCCGAGGATATCCGCTTGCATGCCGATCAGGTTTCGATCACGGCAGCAGTAATGAAGCACCGGTTCGATATTAGCCTCTTTAAGGATCGCAAGCGCCGCGATCATGGGCGACACCCGAGTGCTTGCCCGGGGCCCGTCGGGTATGTTGATGGCATCGATGCCATTGACGGAGCATTGGCGCGCTTTGTGCAGAAGCGAACTCATATCAATCGACCGGGGGGGAAGAAGTTCCACCGACGTGGCTTTCTCACCGCTTACCAGTTTATTCGCAAAGCGGGATTTTTGGTTTACCGGCACGATTTCTACGTCGTGCGCGGTCCGCTGATAGGCTTTCACCTCGACATGTTTTTTCACGCCGCTCATGCTTTGCACCGCCCGCGCCATCATGCGAATATGCGCCGGCGTAGTCCCACAGCAACCGCCGACCGCCCGGGCACCCATTTCCACAAATCGGCGGGAATACTCCGTAAAATACTCCGGGCTGGACAAGTAAAGCATACGGCCACCGACCTCGCGCGGCAATCCCGCATTGGGCATCACCAGCACCGGTTTTTGCGTTAAGCCCATGACATTCTCAAGCGTATCGTACGCTCCCGCCGGTCCCACGCCACAGTTAAGCCCGATTGCATTGACCCGCTCGTGCGCATCGAGCGCATTCACCATCACCGTCGCCGGCGTACCCAAGACCGTCGCCCCGTCACTTCCAACCGTAAACGAAGCGATCACCGGAACGGCCGGGTCCGCAACCGCCTGGAGCGCCAAAACGAGTTCATCAAGCTTTGTGAATGTTTCCAGCATTATACAATCGACGCCGGCCTCAAGCAACGCATCGATTTGTTCCCGAAACGCCTGTTGTACTTCAGCGGTGTTTTCGGGAGAAAGTGTCTCCGATGCATAAGTGCAAGGCCCTACCGAAGCGACGACATACACACTGTCTCCGGCGGCGTCACGAGCGCACCGCACGGCCGCTTGGTTGATCTCCTTGACCTTTCCCGCAAGACCGTGGGGCGCCAACTTCAACCGGTTGGCACCGAACGTATTGGTTTCCACGGCTTCGGAACCCGCCTCGATGTAGTCACGATGTATACGGCATATCAACTCAGCCCTTGTCAAGCTGAGTTCGTCGTAACACGTATTGATAAATACACCACGTTCGTAAATCATTGTCCCCATGGCTCCGTCGAACACCAGGGGATGATCGATCATTCGCTCAATTATGTTCAGCATTGTGTAATATCCGTTTCAGTAAAGCTATTTGTGCTTGGCGATTTGGAAGAGCAATCTCTTGTATTCTCAACCGCGGGCGACGGCCGAAACGGCGATTGATCGCACTCGCGGCATACACGAAAGACTCTTCGTTCGCGAACGACTAATCCAAAGGATCGAATGATTCCTTTTTCGAATAACACATCGGGCACACCCAATCGTCCGGCAAGCTTCTAAAGAGCGTACCCGCCGGGATATCGTTCATCGGGTCACCCTTTGATGGATCATAGATATACCCGCATTGCGTGCAGATGTAGCGGTCCATGGTTGTTCTCCGATCGTTCAAGTCTCGATGACGGCGTTGTCGTCATACCGCGAAATACTTTGCTTGCGGATGGTGAGCGATAATCGCCGAAGTCGACTGCTCGGGCACCATTTGCATGTTCTCGGTCAGGCTTACCCCGATTCGTTCGGGATGCAATAAATCAAACACCTGTTTGTGGGCCTCGAGGTCCGGACACGCCGGGTAGCCAAATCCATATCGCGACCCCCGGTATTCCTGAACTACATAGCCGGTTGCGTTTTCCGGCCGACGCGTATCGATACCCAGCTCCCCCCGCATATACTCATGCCAATATTCCGCAAGTGCATCGGTTAACTCAACACTCAGAGCATGCAGAATCAGGTAATCATGGTACGCATCAGACTCGTAAAGCTCCTTCGTGCGCCTCGACAGAGCATCGCCGATCGTCACCACAAAGAACGGTGCAATATCGCCGCCCTCATCACGGCTTTTATAGAAATCAGCGATGCAAAGATGCGGCGGCATAGCCTGACGCGGAAAATCGAATCGACACTCACGATTTTCGTGTTCCACCACGACCGCATCATTCTCGCTCCAACACCGGAAGTACCCGTACGCCGCCTTTGGCGTGACGAGACCCTGCTCTACGACATCGCGCTTGAGGTTTTCGTATAAGGGACGCACCGTTCCTTCAACAAGCTCACGGTACTCCTCGGCGCTCATTTTACCCCGGCGGTATCCCCAACGCCCGCGAAACAACGCCTGTTCGTTAATATAAGAGAATAACTTCGCGGGAGGAATGTCTTCCTTATGCGTTGCGCCGACGAAAGGCGGCTCAGGCACCGGATTATCACGAGTGATCGACGTAGTTTTGACGCCGGGCTTGGCCGATCCCTTTTCCGCACTCCCATTATAGGTGGTCGCGGTGAGGTTGCCGGCTCTCAGCTCCTCGAGTGCTTTGAGGCCCGCGAATGCATCCGGGCAATACACGACAGGCGTCTCGTATCCCGGGACACAAGACTGGGCCACGAACTTGCGTGTGAGCGCCGCACCACCCAAAAGTACCGGCGCCTTCAATCCGGCCTCTTGAAATTGAGGCATGGATTCACTCATCACCACCGCCGATTTCACCAACAGCCCACTTAAACCGATTACGTCAGCCTGATGCTTCTTCGCTTCTTCGATGATGGTTTCGGCCGGAACTTTAGTGCCGATGTTAATTACCTTGTAGCCGTTGTTAGTCAAAATGATGTCAACGAGGTTTTTCCCGATATCGTGAACATCCCCTTGAACCGTTGCCAACAACACCGTCAGGCCC
>WJJU01000319.1 GCA_014729595.1 Chitinivibrionales bacterium | reverse complement strand
GCCTACCTCTATAACGAAGACTCGCTCCTGCAGGTACAACAACTTCACCAATGGCTCCCTATCTTTTCGGAGATCATACGGTTTTGAGACCCCTAAAGTGGTACACGACGCTTCACACGCACAAAGGACGAGCGGCGACCGGCATGTTTCTCGCCGAGGGACGGCGCGTGGTAGAGCAAATCGCCGCAACGAAGCCGGAGGCCGTCGATGAGGTTCTTTTCACGGAAGACGCGGGTCCCGTTAAATCGGCCGAATTCCCTCTTCGGCAGCTTACCGCGGCACAAATCAGACGAATAGCAAGCACCAAAACGCCCCAAGGTCTCATCGCCGTGGTACGTGCGCCCACCGACATTGAATCGTCGAAAATTCCCGAAAAACCCGGAAGTCGCATCCTGCTACTGGAAGACATCCAGGATCCCGGCAACGTCGGCACCCTCGTACGGACGGCCGCCGCAATGGGGTATGACGGTATCGTGGCCAGCGACAAGTGTGCCGACCCGCTCACCCCCAAGGCCGTCCAGGCTTGCGCCGGTTCCCTATATACGGTATGGATTCGTCGCACCCGACAGTATCTCTCCATGGTTCACGACCTCCAAAAAAGAGGTTTCGAACTCATCGCCACAACCGCCGGGGGAATGTCGTGCCGCCGTTGGCGGCCGGACGGCTCCCTCGTATTAATGCTGGGGAACGAAGGTAACGGTCTCTCCCCTTCGCTCCTTGCGCTTGCGGACACACGGTTGGCGATACCTCATGCGGCGGAGCGGGTGGAATCACTCAACGTCGCGGCCGCCGGAGCGATTTGCATGTTCATCTCAAGTGCGGTATCCACCAAATAAATGCCAAATGTACCCCTTTCCTTTCGACTGGTAATTCACGGACGATCATTTAAAGTACACTTTGAGAGATTCAACGATCACGATGATCATTCCGACATAGGCGGATAGTTTTGAATTCAGCTTCAAGAGTTCACTCCCTGAAATGCTGACCCCGAAATCAGCAATCCGGAGTACCAAGGTAAAATCGCCCATTATTGTGTCATATCATATATTACCTTCATACTCTCACGACACTAATTGAGTACTCATATGCACACGGTGTCACCGGGCATTGCCGGCTGACCATAGGTTGGATAATTATACGGTGCGAACAGTTGTCGTCAATCTTCTTACCGCTCCGAGCAAAGACCTGCCGGGATTGAGTGTGGGGCGTGTCATCGCTCTTGGCGTGACCGGAGGCATTGTCGCGTTTGGAGCCGGCGCCGCCGTCCTACTTGGTGAGCATTGGGCGGTCCGCACCCTCGGCATTGCCGTGAGCACCGCACTTCCGGCCACGCTGATACTATGGTTTAAATGGTACCTCACTTTTTATGTTAAAGCGCTTCATAAGGCGAAACAGATTGGCCGACGCTCACGGAAACGAATCGGCTATCTCGAGAGTATTCTCCAGGATTCCACCGATATCATCTTTACCGTCGACACCGAAGGTTACATCCTCAAATTCAACAAAGGCTCCGAGTTACATTTCAACTACACGCAGGCCGAAATCGTCGGCAAACCGCTCGCGCATCTTTTCGTGAACGAAGCCGATGAGCGCAAGATCCTCAAGGGGGTGCTGCTTAACGGGAAATCCGCCAATGAAGAAGTACCGATGAAAACGGCCGAGGGGGAGACGATTCTTCTTGATGTTAGTGTTTCGGAAATGAAAACCGACGAAGGAGAGATTATCGGTTTAGTGGTCACGGCAAAAGACATTACCGAAAAGAAAAAGCTCGAGATCGAACTGCGCAAAAAAAACGAGCAACTGTCGAGGCTGGCCATTACCGACAGCCTTACCGAACTCTACAATGTTCGCCATTTCCATCACCAGATGCAGCGCGAGCTTCGCCGCCTCCACCGTCATCCCGGTCGGCGTTTGGCACTTATCATGATCGACATCGACCATTTCAAGGAACTCAACGACACGCAGGGGCATCAGCTCGGCGATCACGTGCTTTATGAATTGGCACAGGTGATAAAGGCGTGTATTC
>WJJU01000032.1 GCA_014729595.1 Chitinivibrionales bacterium | reverse complement strand
GGCGCGCAAAGTACGAACCACCTGGATGAGTTGCTGGATATTCTCGTTGACCGTGTAACCGGTGGTATTTTCGTGACAACACTGGAAAACGTACGCGTTCGAACCGGTGACATATTTAGATAATCGTGGACACGTCTCGGTATCGGCAAACATCGTGGTTATCGGCTCGTCATGCGTACCGATCAGAGGCACCTCACCAATGTTGCTCGCCCGTTCGGCAAGCAAACCCTCGTATTCGGATTTTACGGCTTGGGCAAAATCAATTCCGCCGTTGCACCCCACAAACAGCAGCCAACCGTTGGGGCCGCGCAGACCGCGCATGCCGATTCTTTCGTTATCCTCCGGCGTAATGAAAAGCCTGGAGTAGTTGTCCGGTGATCCCATGAGTCCTCACAATCCGTGCCGCGGGCACTGTGCCGCCATACCGCATATCCACCACCGTCCAAGCCGCGGCACGACCCGAAAAGGTGGTACGCAATCAAAATCCTTATTCATCTATTCATCCATACCGGGAAAAGCTGGGATATGGTTGCCGACAGAAAGGGAAGAATACCGTCCAACGCCGCCCAAAGTCGGGGAACGGTGCTCAAAGGAAAGCGATGCTTACCCGTTCCCGAACCGATTGCCCCTAATGCGCCGGGTTTTCCGGGTTGTTGTGCCGGTCTCCCCAAGCCGGATCTATCTGTATCCGCCAAATTCCACCCACCAAAAATAATAAACGCGGAAAATTGACCTTGTCTCCTTTTTGAGTCATCCACGCGGAGGTCCCATCTCCGGCCTACGTCACCTGCAATGCCCCAATTACCAGGTAAAACGATAACCCTTGAAAAGTAAGCCCCGGCACAATATAATGGAGATTTGGGGGTTAACCTCGTACACGAGCACATACAACCTCGTTTATTTTCGGATCCGGTGCGATATCGGTATCATATACATTGGCAACCATTTGACCGCTCATACAGCTCCCGATTGTATCCCGTCACGGGGGAGGGCTTTTGTGATCTCTTCAAGCGCTGTGTCCCCAAACGGCCGATCAACGTTGCCGGCCGCCATGCCGATCATACTCTATATAGGGCTCTGCATAGGGCTCTGCGGGTGGATAAACTGTGCCGAACCGCCGGAATCCGGGATCAAACGGATGATTACCAGTCTCGAGCCGACTCACCAAAGCGCCGACATGGAATCGGCGACTTGTGAATGCCCGAATTATATGCGGAAAGACACCGCACCGCTACGTCCCCAAAGCACCCTTCCCTCCGGCTATTTCCTGTTCGGCGGCGCACTCAAGCGTGGCGGACTGTTCGGCTCCCGCTTATCGCGCTTTGTACCCTTTTTGGTACCCGGCACCGGCGGCGACTATCCGGTGGGAGTCGAGATAGGCGATGAGGGAACGTGGGCGGTCTATTTCGAGAACAAATGCAAACAAATCATTCTGATCCGCCCCGACGGTCGTCATCGTACCGTTGTACCGGCACGACTCGACGGTCTTGCGTTCGACCGCGGCGAACGACCGCGTGTCGGCTTTCTTCGAGACGGCCCCCTAAACACCGAGATCTTTTACTTGTCAAGCGCACACGAACTGCGGGCGGTGCGTGTACAATTCAAAGAGGACGCCCCCCCCACTTTTGGTAACGATCGCCGCCTTGCACTGCTCGACAACAACTGGGCTTTCCACCCCGGTGTTGTATTCGGCCCTTGCGTTGTCGGCGATCGTATCTTTGGTCAGCTAGTTCGCCATGACGGCGGGATACGCGTCGATTATACCGGTTTTGTCACTCTCCCCAATGGTGGTACCGGCTTAGCTTCGGCCGACAACATCTACACCTACAGCGTGCCGATACCCACTTCGGCGGCGGGCTGTGCACATGCGCTGTCGCACGACGGTGCGTATGCGGTGGCGAACGCCAACAAATTCGGTGGTTCCTGCGTGCCCAAGCGACATAACGGTTTCTATATGGTTCCGTTTTTCACCGACAGCCACCCCCCCGTCGACCCCTATTCCGAGATGATCGAACTTTACGGCGAAAGCATCAACTGGTGCCCCCATGAGTATCGATACGGCGGCTGCGGCGTAGTTGATTGGATGGGCTGGGGTTTCACCAACGATAACCGTTACCTGACCGGACGCCTCGGTGGAAGAGATCCGACCAACGGCATCTGGCTTTGCGAATGGGAACCGAACGCCTGGTATCCGCTAACACCGCGTGACAGCCACATCGAGACCTGCCGCCCCGCGGCGTTCATCGGCCCGATCGAAGAGATCCTGGGCGACATCGAGACAACCTCGCCCGTCAAACACAAGAGCAATAGTTTTGTGCCGATCGACCCCTGTGATCCGGGCTACGAGATCATCCAACCCAATACCCGCGACACACTCATTGTAGGCGACACGCTTTTAGTCAAAGTCAGATCGAGACGGGCCGGCAATGCAACCCTGTATCTAACGCTTCAAGGCGGACGGTACCGCTACCGGCTCCCAACTAACGGCTCCACAATCAACCCGTTAATCGATTCAGTACACACCTTCGTCGTTCCGGACTCGGTTCATTGTTACGACGGTTCGATTTCGACTGTTTCAAACTACTGTGGAGTCATGATACAGGATTATGCCGACTGCGAATTCTATGATCATTCCGATGAAAGCTTTGTGATAGCGTCGCCGTCGCCTTTACAGGTTTACGGGGGCCCTCGAATACCGTACTGATCCGCGCCTGTTCCCACGAAGCGCTTTTCCGCGATTGTGTTTTTCGCCGGCACGGTGTTCGGGTTTCATGTTCAGCAGGCGGTGCCGATTACGTACTCCCGCTCAAAACGGCGCGTCAATCACTTTCAGGTGATATACGCGTGAGAGCGAGCCTTAACTCGTGCCCGCAATCTCGAGTATTTCTCGACGACACTGTTCCAGTCGAAGCTTTATCTTTTCGTACCCACTATCCGATACGCTCACGGTCCCGGTCGCGCCCACCCGTTGCTCCCGCTCAAAGCGGTCCAATGCCTCTTTGCCCAGATCGAAAAAGCGGCTACTTTGAACATAGCATTCCTAAACAGGGAGCCTAAATCGTACCACACACCCCCGTATAAGCGATTCAGGCTTCATTCATTAACCTTTATGCCGCACGATACCCTAACCGTATTCGAGGTTGTATAAACGCCAAAGAGCGAAAACGCGGCGTTGCCTGATTGGCAACGCTATTACCACAAAATTCCTACCGTAAGCACCGCACGATCGTCTAATTTTCAAGATGAAACAGCACGAAGGCTACGTGCCGCAAACAAAATGGTCGCCGAACACATGATGGAGGAAAGATTATGGTGCGCACGATGGTTATGGC
>WJJU01000031.1 GCA_014729595.1 Chitinivibrionales bacterium | reverse complement strand
GTGGGGGCAAATATGTTCAGGCATGCAAGCACCCGATTCGAACCGATAGTATCGTTCCCGATCCGGCGGTTGAAGGTTTACTGTCCGATTTGAAAACCGAATACATGGCAGCGAATCCGCCGCACGCACTCGATGAAGTGATCGGGTATGCGGGAGAGAACCTTACCATGGACAAAGACAAATGGTGGACCATGAACGAATACCCTTGGGCGGGTGAAAACAAAGCGGGAGGGTGGATCTGCGACGGTATGGTATGGAAAGCGGCACAATTGGGCACTCCCTGTGATTTGGCGATACAGTCGGGCGGTGGAATCCGTCGCGATGTGCCGGCCGGGCCGATCACCTACCGGGCACTGTACGAAACCTATCCGTGGACCAACGACATGGTGGTCGTATCGCGGACGGGGCAACAAATAGTGGATTATATCGAAGCGGAATTCTGCGGACCGTCGCTGTCCAAGGATTGGCTGGTCGTGGCCGACGACGGAGAAATCACGCAAATCTATTATCAAGGATCGCCGATCGGCTTGTCGTCCACCTATCAGGTCGCGATCAGTGAATACATGTACGATAACGAGAATTGGGGCGGCTCGGGAACATACTTGGGCGCCGATATTCGTGAAGGCGTGCTCGAGTATACGTCGCAATTCAACCAAGGCGATCCTCTTTACGTTCCGGGGCCTCGGTATGAGCTTGACACCGAGCTTGCCGGCGGTTTTACCGCCGTGATAACGATGCTCAGCGACGCCGACAGGGAACCGTATTTCGAGGCGGGCTTTGTGCGTCTTCTCTCGGCCACTCCCGCTACGGTTCAGCGTCGAAACGGTTACGGTCTTAACGGTCTGGTTAATGCGGACGGTTCAATCAATCAGCTTCACCAAATGAGCGAGAGCATGTTGTACCGCAGCCATTTGGGTTTTAAGGACGGTGCGCTCAAGCACGGCGACATCATAGAGATTTGGGTGGAAGGTGGCTTTAACGATGGGAATCCTCAGCTTATTGAGCAGGAGGGGATCGGTATTGACGGCGCCGAAATACGGATTGTCGGCAACGACACCTCGGTTGCGCGCCCCGATTACCACCCCTCGATCGCTTCGTTCTTCGATGAGTGGCACGAAAACCACTTTGTTCGATTCTATGCCGAAAAAACGAGCGCGACCGGGGTTCAGGACGCCGAGGGTGAGACGATAACGGTATACCAACAAGGCGGCTTCTACACCCGACGCCTTCCCGGCGTAGTCGGCGATATCTTGGAGCTTACCGGTGTGCAGACCGATGAAGGAGGTTCGCGCCGGTTCCGTTGTCATACGGCAACGGTTGCGTCGGGGACGGGAGTTGTTGGTTTTCCGCCCGCCTCGTCGATCGATTCCCTTACGCAAGAAATATGGACATCGTCGCCGATCACGCTCACGGCAAGTGCCCATGATCCGGCCGGGCCGGGAGGGCTGGTGACCGTGGCGACAAACGCCGATGCGCAGGTAGTGGAAGGGTATCCGTCGAGCAACTACGGGTCCGCTACCTGGCTCTACATCCAAAGCGCGAGCGGCGGCGCCTACCGCGATGAACGGGCGTGGACCAAATTCGACCTTCGCGGCCGAATCAATCCGGGCCAAAATGTTCAATCGGCAAAGCTGCGTCTTTACTGCTGGCGCAGCGACGACGTCGATTTGCCGGTTTCGGTGCACGGATCGAGTGTCACCTCGTGGTCCGAATCGGGCATCACCTGGTCAAACCAGCCCTCGTTCGGCATCGGTCTCGACACGGTTACTTTGGTGCGGGACGATAAATACCTGTGGTATGAATGGGACGTCACCACGTATGTACAGTCGCGCCTGGACCTGGACAGTCTCGTATCTCTGGTAGCCAAACCGGTATCCGAAGGCTCGTCGACGTACCGTACCTTTTCGATGGATTCCAAGGAGTACGGTGACGGCTCCTTGGCGCCGCAACTGGAAATTGCTCTTGACGGTGGCGGCGGCGGAGCGGTACGGCAGGTGGCGTTCCAGTATCGCCATTCATCGAGCGGTCTTTCATGGAATTCTTGGGCTACCCAAAGCACCGACTCGACCGCACCCTGGTCGACCTCGTTCGACTTTCCCGCCGGCTACGGCCACTACGAATTTCGCAGTATCGCAACCGACGAAGACGGTAACGTTGAATCGGCGCCGGTCATTGCGGATGCGCGGGCGCGGTATATAGATGGTGTCATCAATGCGCCGACGGCATCTAACCCAAGCCCCTCGCATGGTGCGGTTGATGTGGGACTGAACCCCTGGCTTTCGGTAACGGTAAACGATCCCGACGGCGATCCTATGATAGTCGAATTCTATGATGCGGCAACCGACACTCTTATCGGCGGCGTATCTGATGTTGCGTCGGGGTGGAGTGCTACCATTCGTTGGGCGGGCCTCGAGGAGGGACGAACATGTTCCTGGTATGTAACGGTGAATGATCTTACATCGCAGGTTCAATCGCCAACATGGACGTTTGAGACGGAGGGCGGCGCGCCGCCTACGCCGGTTCCGGCAACGGGGGCGATTAGCCTTATAGCCGCATTGGCGCTTCTTGCGGCGGTGGGCGGTATTGCGGGGCGTAGGCGCGCCGTTTGAGACATGATTTCTCGTGATATGGAGCCGCGGAGTCTGAAGCCGTCGAGGTAAAGCCGGCGCAGACCTTGAGCTTCGGATTTTTAAAAGGAACCGATCGTTTTGAACAACTTTTGCCGACAAGAAAACCGACTAATCGGTCTCCTACGGCGGTCATGGACGTTACTGTTCCGGGAAACGGCGGCTACACCGTGGAACCATTTACACGATCCGCACGACCGCTTATTGAACCCGAGGAGGGACTAAGGTTGTTGGAATCCGGCACGTAGTTGCGGATCCCGCCAAGCGGAACGGCGGAGTACGTCGGGGTCGTGTGCAACGAGGGAGTTATAAATCAAGCGGCTCTGCTCCTCCGGCAAGCCGACGGGAGCATGAATGGGTCGGGTTCTAACCTTAGCGCAAATCGGTTGGGCCTGCGAAGTGCGAATACGGCGGCGCAACCGTATTCGTCCTTTTCCATCACACCGCCTTCGGGTTGGCGCATGGCGAAGTTTTCTGGATCCCGCTTAGCGGGAGGAAGAAAATTTGGGGGGAGCGAAGCGGACCCGCCATGTGCCTGTTGGTGGATTTAAACCGGAACGCTACCATATTCAATCTCTTCCAGCGGCGGCTCTTCTGTCTTTCAGGCCGTTCTCTTCCTCTTCGGAGGCGCATTTTCTGTTCAGATACTACAACTCTTGGCTGTCGATATTCTCAACAATTCATCGTCTAATCCATATCTTTCAACGGTAATGCAAGAATTGGCGCTTTCAATGATGCTGCCACTGACTGGAGGGATAGTAAACGAAAAGAAAGCGGGATGGTTCTGGAGCCGGCGTATTTCCATCTTTCCGCCAGGCAGAGCACGGAGGGCGGCTTCCACGAGCAACGCTAGGGCTTTTGGTTCGGCAACTGGTATTGGCGCCGATCTTCTGTAGCATCCTTTGACTTTTGAATCCTTTAATACTTTCCACGCGACAAATGAACGGATAACACGGCGGGCACTTCGCTCAACGGTACTGCGTTCACCAAAGAGTTCGTAACATCTTTGCCGTATCTGGCTTTGTGTTATTGATTCCTGAAGATTGAGCATTCTACCCGCAAGTTCTGCTACCCGTTGCCAGAAAGGATACGTGGCAGTTGTGACTGCCCAATGCAGCACTAGCCTACTCTGGCGTTCAGTATGCCTCGCCAGTTCCAAAGCGCGATCGCGAAATGTCCTGAGATCGGATTCAGGAGTAACCCAGCACTTCATAATCTGGGTAACGGCCTTGGTATATGTCTGTGCGCCACGCTCACCATACCCGCCGCTTTGTTCCCTTTCCGAGATATACGCATCGAGTTTCAGACGAGTTTCGTCTTTTGAGATGCCATTCAGAACCATGTCGAGTGCGTAATCGTACCATTCCAGGCGTACTACCTGCTTAATTCCTACTGATTCCAATCTGTCTCGCTTCACCGTGTTCTCCTTTCAAACTTCACAAGGGGCACGATGACTTCTTCGATGGCTACACCGCCGTGACCTACGATGGCATCTCCCGGGTTCACAAATGCGTCGTGGCCACCGGCTACAAGTGGGAAATAATCTGCAGGCAATCCAACCGGCTGCCACTCGTGGGCAAACGGGAAGGCCCCAGCCACCTGAGCGCGAAGTTCCGGCGTGGGATAGACACGAACCCGCTCGCCGCGAGTTTCGGCAATCACACCTTCAGATGGGCGGCCTTTGCCGTCGCATTGGATGTTGCCATGATCGGCCGTCAGCCAAACCGCATAGCCGTATTCCAATAGTTGTCCGACCAGCGCAGCCAGGAATCCACCCTGGCACCATTGCTTGATCTGGTTGTGCATCCCGGCCGAGCCGAGCTGCATGCCGTGCATGATCTTGTCGACTTTGTCCACGACCAGCCCCACTACCTTTGTTTTCCCGGGGTGGATTGCGGAGTCGAGGACGCCCGCAGCGTCACCGTCGCCAAGGCCGCGCTGGTAGGCGACATCCAGCCGGGACAGGCCATGGCCTTCCCAGAACTGCTTCCAAAGTTTCTCTTCGCTGTTGGTTGAGTTGATGGATGACGGAAAATAGAGCGGCGGCTTGCCCGAGAAGATCGACTGCCGCGATACCGGGGTCAGCGTCGGAATCCAGGAGAAGGTTGCGGATTCGCGCATGACCAGATTGGCGTCCCGCTTTTGCAGAAGCCGGCGAATGGTTACCCACTGGTCCAGGGCCAGGCCGTCAACCACGATCAGCGCGGCACGGCTGCTACCGGAGTCCTCGATGTCCCGAGCCAGGCGGCGCGGCACGTGGTGGAGCATGGCCGGATTGGTCGGCGGAAGGTTGATCAGGCTGGAGTAGTGATCGGCCAACCAACCGGCAAAGGTCGTGTTTAATGCATCGCCGATTTCCCTGAGACGGGTCTGATGCTCGGTGCTGTTGCCGCAATGAACCAGCGCAGAGAGTTCGGCCCATTTCAATGCGAAGGCCGTCCAGTCCGAGTAACGCGCTTCCGCAGTGGGCAGCTCCTTCTCGACAAGGTCAAAAAGGCGGAAAGTGCGCAACTCGTCGTCGTCCACACCGGAGGTGGCGATGCCGCTTCTGACCCAGGACCCGGCGTCCACTTCAATGTCCTTGGCCTCGACTGGGGTCAGTTTCCCTTCCAGGAACAAGTTGTTGATATAGACCTTGATGTCCTGATGGTCGAACGGCAGGCGGTCAGGGCCGGGATATTTGAGGCCGTATTGATGCTCCCCATCCATGGTTCGCACCGCAAGGGCATCGCTTCGCGATGTCCAAATCGGCTGTCCTGCCGAGTTGTCCGGCGAATCTTCCCGCACCTGGTTGGCGCTGCCGAGCCTTGATAGAAAGAGCGGCCAGCGTTCCTGCAAAAAGGCGAAGAAGGCCTCATCGTCCGGAACGATCTCGGAGAGCGGCCAGGCTTTGAACCCATCATGGCCTTTGAGAACCTGGATGAGCCGCTCGGCCAACATCAGCGGGATTTGGAGCTTGCCGTAGTGCAGGCGCAGCAAGGCGCGAAGCAGCTCCACCTCATTGGCGATCAGTTCCGCCGCAATGCCGAACACATGTCGAAGAATGAAATCCTTGGTAGCGTTGTCGCCCATGCGATCCGGCGGCGACTTGCGCTGGGCCTCGAATAGTGCGTCCAGCAGGCTCCGGTCGAGCTTCTCGATGACCGGGTAGCTCAGATTGGGAAAGAGATCCCCCAGGTTGAACGACAGTTTGCGGCCCGCCAGGAGCAGGTCGTAAGGCAACGATTCCAGCTCCGCATCCTGCAAGCGGAGGACCACCACCAGATCGGTGTGCTCACCCCGGTCCCAGATCAAACGGTACTTGGACTCATAGGCGTATCTGAATTCGACCGGGTCACTGAACTCGATCAGGTCGAAGCCGCGCCCGCGAAGTTCCAAGGCCAGCTTTTCCTCGGTCAGCAGGCAATCCGGGTCCGCGACCAGGGTCAGCTTGCTGACATTGGGTACAAAGTCGTTCAGGATGGCGTCGCGCCAACTACTCATTGAGCGCCTCTTGGTTGAACCACGAATAAACACGAATGGACACAAATAGATTTCATAAAACGAGCCGCTCCCATTAGAGTTTTGCATGCTTGAAATTGAGGATCACACCGACACGCAGTCCGGTTATTTTCAGATAGTTGATGACCTGCCCGCGCTCGATATCGGTGATGCGGTCAATCGTTTTTGTTTCAACTATGATCTTGTCAAAAGCGATGAGATCCGGAATGTAGTCACCAACTTTCACATTCTTGTAGAGAACATCAAAACGCTCCTGTTGACGAACCGGAATTCTTTTGAGGTCAAATTCTACGACCAAAGCATTTTCATAAGGTTTTTCAAGCAAGCCATGCCCGAGTGTGTTCAACACCTCCATGGCGCAGCCCACAACCTGATACACCTCAGCCTTCAACAACAATTCGTGCTTATTCGTGTCCATTCGTGGTTCTCTCTATCTTCAGCATCAGCAGCGGCCGGATTTCCGGCACAATCTGCCTTGCCGATTGCAGTTCATGCCGCCACTCGGATTCTTCCGCATCGCAACGGGACAGTCTGAATTGCCGCACCTCCGGCAGTCCAACCCGTTCGATGGCTTTGCGGCGCGAGGCAAAAGAGACGACTCCGCGTTCCTCTTCGCGAGCCACAGAGGCGAGATGCGCCTGCTGGAGGGCGTCGAACAACTCCTGTCCGGCCTGTTCGGCAGCAATCTGCAAGCTCTCATGGGCGGTAACGGATTCATCCTGGCCGAGGGTGGTCTGCACCTGGGTTTCCGCTGTCTGCAGCGCATCCCAGATATGCCGGGCCGTGGGCAGAAACAGTTTGCCTTCCTCGCTCAGGAACACGCTGATATAGCCCCGCCTGGTGGCGGGAGTTCTTAGTTGCGAGGGGCGAGGGGTGAGAGTAGAAATCCGAATCTCAAACAGCCCCCAGAGGCCGATTATGCCGGCCGGTAGTCCGCTGACGCTTACGCAAAGCAATGGTTGACCGGTGGCCACCTGCGGCAGGCTCAAGGCCAGCCCACGGACGCGACTGTTTTCCAAAGTCAGAACCTCGGCACCCGCCAGAGTACCCAAATCCCGTAGAGAAAAAACACAGCGTTTGTTTTCGGTGCCATCCGGCCAAATCAAATCCCACCAGGAACGCTTTCGGCTGGCCGCGCCGCCATGCGAATTGAGGTAGCCTACCGTCATCCGCTCCACCCAGTGAGGCAGCGGATGGGAACGCAGACGCTCAGCCGCCTGCACATCCGGTTCTTCGGAGATGCCATAGATAGCGGAGGAGTCCCGCACCTGCTGAATCTCATCGCGAACCCGAGCCACCGTGTGATCAACGGAGGTTTCGATGCCGTCCGGATTAAGGATAGCCGAGGCGAACACATCCTCGAACAGCTCACCGGCTTGGGCGGAGTCGAGTACGTCGCCGGTCTTGTCGATGCCGAACTCGTCGAAGATCACCGAGAGCTTCTGCTCCAGCACCTCGCGGACCCGGAACTCGACCGAATCTTCAAACACGAAGTTGATTGCCCGCACCTTCTTGGGCTGCCCGATACGATCCACGCGGCCGATTCGCTGTTCCAGCCGCATGGGGTTCCAGGGGATGTCGTAGTTGATGATGACATGGGCGAACTGCAGGTTTAGGCCCTCACCACCCGCGTCGGTGGAAACCAGCACACGGTGCGATTTGCGGAAGGCATTCTGGGCCAGCTTGCGTTCCTCCATATTCATGGAGCCGTTCAGGGTGACAACCGAGATGCCCCGGGCTTCCAGAAACTCCTTCAGCATCTGCTGAGTCGGTACGAACTCGGTGAAGATCAACACCTTCAGGTCCGGCTCGTTTTCCTCGGCCTGCAACTCGTAGATCCACTCGATCAACGCCTCGGCCTTGGCGTCCGGTCCAGCCTGTTCGCAGCGAACCGCCGCATCCAGCAGGGTCTCCAC
>WJJU01000318.1 GCA_014729595.1 Chitinivibrionales bacterium | reverse complement strand
GAACGTCAGCCGTATACCCGGTTTGCCCCCACTGATCGGCCACATCAACCTGATTTCCCTTTTCGCAATAAGGTCGCCGGCCGTTTTGTCCATGACAATTTGCGCTTTCGTCAAATTACTCGTTTGAGGGGTGATGCTTATACTCCAGGTACGCGGGCTTCCATCGCTCTTGTAAAAGACCTCGGTTATCCTTTTCGCATGGGTAAGGCAGGTCGTTAGCCCCGGCGAAACCTCCAGTGGGATCATCCCCGCCAATTTCCTGCGTGACCATTTGCCGTGCTTTTCCATAAGGTACGGGGAAAGATAGTTTTCGTACGTTCTCCAAATCGCCCCGGTTTGGGGCTCGAACAAGGACATGACAACACTGTAAAGCGCTTCCGTTTCAACATCAACAAACGGATATTGTCCGCTGCAGGATCCGGCGAACACGTCGTACACCTCCGCCCGCCATGCCTCATTAATTTCGTCACACAACGGCAGCCGCACCAGCTCTATGGTCCGTCGAAGAGGATTCATGAGCATGTCGTGAAAATAGACCTTCTCCAGGTCGCCCATCGAGGGCAGCATGGTCGAGCCGACATGGTCGTAGGCGGCGACCAAAGGATCGTCCTTATGTCCGTTGAATACTCCGGCTATCGATCCTTCCGCAACGGCCGTTTCAACCCCCTCGGCAACGTCGGCAAGGCGCTTTTGGTATTCGCCGAGTCGTGCTGAATTGAATTCACCCACAAATGCCATTTCCTCGCCGAATCCCGCAAGCGCTTCCTTCATTGTTCCGGCGGAATCGGGCTCAAATTGACCGATCCACTCTTTCAGCCGCCCCGATACGAGAGCAATGATCGAACGATCGCCGCTGAGTTCGAGCAGCTTTTTCTTGGCGTCCTCCATGTCCGTGAACTGCTCGGTGTTCAACGATGAAAGGTAGTCGCGCCAAGCGGATTTAGTGTCTTCCAGGTAACGAGTCACCATTTCGGTTTGAAGATGCTCCGGGTCGATAAACGCCTCGGATATCCGATTTCTGTTATTGCCGATTACCCAATCCTCGATCGTCTCTAAGCGCCTGCTCGCTTCAAGAATTTGATTTCTGACCTGGTCGTTCCAACCCTCCGGCGTGAACGCGCCGCTGAGCGGTTCATCCGTGTTCATCGCAAAGGAACCGCTTTCATCGACAATATCTTTGAGGAACAGCTTGTCCGCACCACGCAGGCACTTGGCAAGAACCGTCTCATATACCGCATCGGCGTCGAAAAGGCTGACAAGCTTGAGCTGCACGCGCGAAATGAGTGGCTTATCCGAACGAATTACCGGTGGATTACTGTTTTTCTTAAGAAGCGCGACATACGAGGTAATAACCGAGGTTAGTGCGGAGTCGAGCGGTTCTGAAACCGACCTTTTCCTTATTACTCCCTTGAGCATCGCCTTGCGCAGCGTTGATACGATCCCGCTCTCATCAACAATCAGTTCGTCATAGCTTCGCCCCGCGGCCGAAATGCTCAGATAGGCGCGAAAAGTTCGTTTTAGTTCACCGAAATCGTTTTCGGGACTGTTGTCGGGAAGGTTTATCATGTTGATGAGCGATCGGCACAGTATGGTGGAACATGGTTCGACGACCACGGTGCGCAACGAAGAGTAGTAAGCGTCCCTCACCGCCCGGTAAGATTTTTCGGCATTGTAGCCGGATACGATCATCGGGATTGTTCGGCGCCCCTCCGCGTATGTACGGTATCGTTCGAAATGATCCTTTATAACAGCAAGTCGCTTAATTCCCTGTGCCGAGAGTGTAGGCGAAGCCGACAAGTCTTTGCGGAGTTGCTTTTCGTTCGATTGCACCCCGAGAGTCATCGCCCATACAATCCAAAGTACCGCCGCCACCGATACGCCCGCGACGGCCGCTCGCTTGAAGACACGCATCTTTTCGTGCCGTTCATGCTTTTGGGTTCGTGTAATAGGTTGGGGCGCCGCCGGCAAAACATTTAAAAAGAGCGACCGGACAAAGAACGAAGGCTGCTCACGAGACCGTTTCTTCGATCTCGACTTTTTCGTTTGGGGTTTCTTTGGATTGAGAGGATGGCTGAAAACCGTGTTGCTAATGTCGAGTGACTGCTCTTCTTCCGGCTCTTCGGCAACCTGCTGATCGTCGGCGGGGCAACTGGTGAAATAGAACCCTCCGAGTCGCGGTTTGCCTTCGTAAGTGGAAGGCCGATAGAGCATTGCCACCAGGACGGACATCCTTTCACGAAGTGCTTCAAGGTGAATGGGGAATTCGCATATTCGCCTTCGCGCACTTTGACGCCTTTCCCGCGCCAACATCTTGACCTGTATGTCTTTAACCGAGTCGAGTACGAAGCCGAACTCTTCCAGGAAAGCGAACCGAGGAAGCTTTGCGCTATTGTCCTCCTGCATTGCGCTGCCGAGCACACGTTCGTCCCATTTGCCGGAAGGATCGCCGAAAATCTCTTTGAAGCCGACTATTTCGTCGGCCTTGGAGAATACGAGGTACACGGGAAGCTCCACGCCCCATACCGTAATGGCTTTATCTATGCAACGACGCAGTTTTACGGCAAGATCTCTCGCATCTTCTTGAGCACCCTCCTGCAGCGTTCCCGCGGCGCACACCATCACGATACCGTCGAGGGGCCGAAGCGGACGCACCGAATGCAGTGCGCCGACCAGCGATTCGAATTCCGCACTTCCTTCTTCGGTCACCAAATGTCCGTCAATATCAATCCAAACGGCGCCGTCGGCGAAACGCCACTGTATTTGCACACCCTCCTGATCGACGAATCCGTCGGATTCGTCGGGATACGAAGCCGCCGAGTCCATTCCGGCCGTGGACAGGAGCGACGACTTTCCGCTGCCGGTCGGTCCGCAAACCAGGAACCAGGGTCGTTCGTAGAGCGCCCTTTTTTTAAACAATCCACGCGCACCCACGACGGAGAGATAACGGCTGGTTGCGTTGTTGACCAGCTTGGTAATTTCGGGAGATGAAGGCGGCGCTTTGCCCCCGCTTTTTTTTCGGGGCTTGAACAGCTTTCTTAGTATCTTGAGACCTTTCATAGCATGGGCAACCTACGGATTGATGGTTCGTGGAGCATGGCGTCCCCCCGACGCTCAACGTTGACCGCGGCGCCGGTCGCGCATTGAACCATTTGACAGAACGGAACGCTTAAAATAAATCCTGACTGGAATGCGGGCAAGGCTTGTCGGCCGTGGCATGGATCATCCGCCTCGGTGCTAGGTGATATTCGTTTTTCTGATTAAACCCTAAAAAGGCAAATGGCGTTTTCTCTCCCATCCGCACAACGTAATTTTGTAATTTTGGTACAATGGTACGTTGGTTTCATCGGCACACCCTAATCGGCGGGGGACATACCGTCGATTATCGGCTTACCCCGGTATATGATGTGGTGCCACACAAGCAGGTCAGTTCACCCCAACCTTGCACCAGAGGACGACACGGTAATGGCGGGACCCTATATACTTGAAATTATCAGTGGAGAATGCGCGGGGCAACGATTTGAGTTGCAAGAGGGCGAGACGACAATTGGACGTCATCAATCGAACCCCGTATGTCTGGGAAAAGGCGCCAAGCAGGTGTCGGGACTTCATGCCATAATCCGTGTAGGGCGGGATGGTGTTTCGGTGCATGACAGCCGGAGTACGAACGGTACCTACGTTAACGGTGAAGAAGTTGAGCACCAACACATCTCTTCAAAAGATATCGTATCGTTGGCGCACAGCGGTCCGCAATTCAGAGTTGTACCGGCCGATGAGCTTCCCGCCGCATCGTCGGTGACGGGAGCCGGGAGCCACGAGAGCAACGGGCGACGCGCACCGGTGTGGGGTGAGCTTGGTGATGAACTCGCTCTGGCGGCCGATGAGGGAACACAAGCAGTACGGCCGATACCGCCTTCGGATGCCGAACCGCCGAAAAAGCCGTCGTCCAACACGGAAGCCGTCGGTTATGAGCCGCCCCTACACGGCGAGACCGACATCGAGGACACCTCACGAAGAGCGATTCACAACGAAAATAACGATGATCTTGCACTGTCTCCAGACGACGACTCCTCGCGGCCGCAATCGAGTGACGAGCGGAACGCTACTTCCCGAGCACCTTCGAGCGGTGGTGATAACGGTACTTCTCGGACCCGTTCGGGAGACCTCGATGCATCCAAGGGGCGCGACGAGGCGGTCCCGTCGGGTGACGGTGTCGCCTTAACCGGATCCCTGAGTCTCTCGGATGTCCCGCTGGGATATCCGGCCGCGCCGACAAACTCCTCCGAGCCGACCAAAGACGGGCCTCCCTTAACGGTGGAAATACAATCGCGACTCCGCGAACAGATGCTCAATACCGGCGACATCAAGATCTTGGTTCGCGATAATGCGAAGCGGGGAAGAGTGCTGGCGGATGAAAAGATCGGCAAGGCGCAGCGAAGAACGATGGATTCTTTTGTAAAGGCTTATCGGACGATGCGCCGGACTCATTTCATCATCTTCGGAACCGCCGTCGGCGTGGCATTGGCGGCCGCGATCTATTTCGGTGTCGGCTATTTCCGTTATCGAAGCATCTTATCCAAGGGCCTCGAAATCGAGCGGGAACTCGACGGATATGAACGTCAAATGGAGAAGGTTCGCGGTAAGGAGGGTGCGCGGGATGAATTGAATCGATTGTACGCCCAACTACAAGAACGCAAATCCGAACTCGATTCGGTTAAGGGCCTGCTGGATCAAGCCGATCATCGCAGGTTCTATACCGATACCGTAGAATATTTCATCGATGAGGTAATGCGGGAGTTTAAAGAGACCAACTATCACGTACCCCCGCAGATGCTGAGCCGGGTGAAGCACTATATCGAGCTATTCAGCGGGCGGATGAAATCCTCGACAGAAAGGATCATGCAGCGTAAAGCTACATATTTCCCCGAGATTCATCGCACATTCAGACGCTATCGCCTTCCGGGGGTCCTGGCTTATGTGGCCATGCAGGAAAGTGCGCTCAAGGAGGATGTCGAGAGCGTGGCCGGCGCGCTGGGTATGTGGCAGTTCATGCCGGCGACCGGCAGACGATTCGGACTCGAGGTGAGTTCGATCATGGACGAGCGACTTGACTGGAGGAAATCCACCCATGCCGCCGCGAAATACCTTCATTTTCTTATAAGTCAATTCGGCGGCGGCGGTGACGTGATGCTGGCGATTGCCGCCTACAATGCCGGCGAAGGTAAGATCCGCCGGGCGCTCGCACAAATCGAGGACCCGTTTCATGATCACGATTTCTGGTATCTCTACCGCACCAGCACACTCCTTGCGCAAGAAACCCGCGAATACGTCCCGCAGATTATCGCCCGGATGATCATCGACAAGCATCCGGATTACTACGGCTTTGAGTGAGAAACCTCACATCCCGGCCATACCCCGCTTAGGGGGTGCTTCCGGCGGCACATAATTTGCATTCATTTTGATGTAAACTATCCTTTCGGCCTTAATCGTTCCTCTGACGGGCGAAAACAGGGAGCCCGGCTCCGAAGAGCGAAACCCGAAACGATTATGATAGCCTGAAGGATACCGTGACAACGTACCTCCACCTTACCATGTATCCGGATACCGACCATGAAAGGACGCCCGGACACACTTGCGGCTCTGACGAATAGCTTCCGTGCTCGAAAAGCGAAGGAAGCTTTAGTACGGTTCGAGGCCGAAGGTGTTGTTCGTCATAGTTACGCCGAGTTGGCCGACCGGCTTGAGGGGACGGCACGCGGGCTTATTCGTGCCGGCGTTGGACCCGAAAAGCCTGTAGCGCTTATGGCGGCGCCTTCGATAGAGGCGGTTATTGCCGCCCTTGCGATCATTCGAACCGGCGCCACGCTTCTTCCGATTGATCGGCAGCTCGATGAACGCAGTCTTCTTCATGTGCTGCATGATGGAACTCCTTCGTTGGTTGTTGCCGACGAGGAAATGCGGGAACGATTAACCGGCCGAAAAATGCGTCTCAAAACGCGAGTGGAACCCATTGGAGCCACGCTGCAAAGGTCCGCAACGACCGGCGGGCTTCCTCCGCTTCACCCCGACCGGGAGGCGGTTCTTTTTTACACTTCGGGAACCACCGGCCCTCCCAAGGGTGTTCCATTGACTCATAGGAACATAACCAGTCAATTCGACGCCGTCGTCGACACACGGATAGTTACGGAACGCGACCGCATTCTTTTGCCGTTGCCGTTTCATCATGTTTACCCGCTGGTGGTGGGCCTTTTTGTACCCTTGTTCCTGGGTTTAACGATTGTGATTCCCCACGAAGTGACCGGGCCGGAATTGTTGCGGGCGATACGTGACGGAAACGTATCCGTGATTATCGGTGTTCCACGACTTTACCGGGCCCTTGACGAGGGGATACGGCGGAAAATTCGTTCGCGTGGAACGGTAGTTGCGACGGGCGCGACGGCCGCGTTGCGTACGGCGGCGTTTTTGCGGGAACACGGCGTCAGGTGGGGCGGCATGGCGCTGAGCAAGATACGTCGTGAAATCAGCCCGCAACTCCGCGTGCTGGCTTCCGGCGGATCGGCGCTGGATCCGGATCTTTTCACGCGCTTGGAAGCGCTGGGGTGGCGTATCGGCGTGGGGTACGGGCTGACCGAAACCTCGCCGCTTCTTACTATTGCGGCACCGGGCACGGGACGTCCGGGGAGCGTGGGAAAACCGGTAAAGGGTGTCGAAATCCGCATTGACACCACGGCGGCCCCAATGGGTATGACCGGCCGGGGCGAGATACAGGCCCGAGGGCCGGGGGTTTTCGGCGGATACCGAAACTTGCCCGAAGAAACGGCGAGATCCTTTACTCGCGACGGATGGTTTCGGACCGGAGATCTGGGGTACTTTGGCCCCGGCGGGCAATTGTACGTGATTGGAAGAATATCGTCGATGATAGTAACGGAAAGCGGGGAAAACATACAACCCGACGAGGTCGAGGCGGTATATGAGACTCATGAATTCATCGAGGAAATCGGTGTATTCGCTAAAAACGGCGCCTTGACCGCGATTGTGGTTCCCGATGTGCAAAAAATTACGCGGCGGGGCATGACGATCGATGAAGCGGTTCGGGAGGCACTCGATAATTGCGCCGGAAAGCTGCCGTCATACAAACGAATTGTTAACTATGTTCTCTCGCGCGAAAAGCTTCCTCGAACACGCCTAGGGAAAATTCGCCGCCATTTGTTGATCGATTGGTTCGATCGACTCCAAACAACCGTCAAGCGCCCCGAAAGCGAGCGCGGACCGACACCCATCGGCGATATGGCCGGCCCGGATCGTGAGCTGCTTCGTGATCCGACCGCCGCGGCGGTTTGGGAAGCGTTGGCGAAGCGCTTTGGTGACCGAAAGCTGACCCCCGACACCTCCCCGCAATTCGATTTGGGGGTTGATTCTCTCGGATGGCTCGAGGTAACCCTGGATATCAGGGATAAAACGGGCATAGAACTCGACGAAGAAACGATCGGCCGCATTACTACCGTGCGTGACTTGTTGCGCGCCACCGTCGCTCGTGCGCATGAGGGACCAAGGGCAAAGACCGATCCTTTCAGCAACCCGGAACATGCGCTGGAACCCGAACTTCGTAAGTGGTTGGAACCCCTTGGAGTAATGGAGCGTTTTGCGGCTCGAGCGCTCTATTGGTTCAACTGGTTGATTATGCATTCATATTTTCGGCTCAAGGTTGAGGGGAAGGAAAATCTTTTGCGAGATCGACAATACATTGTCGCGCCAAACCACGTCAGCTATCTCGATTCCTTCGTATTAGCCGCGTCGATTCCCTATCGGGTGATAATCAATACCGCCTGGGCGGGGGGGACGGAAGTCGCTTTCGCCAATCCGCTCAACCGCTTTGTAAGCCGTCTTGCCGGAGCTGTTCCCATTAGCCATGGATTGACCGCTCGTTCGGACATGGCGCTTGCCGCGGCGATGATCGACCGCAAAAAAAACCTTGTTTGGTATCCGGAGGGGAGGCGCGCGCGCGGACCGGACCTTCTTCCGTTTCGCCCGGGTATCGGCCTGCTTCTCCGGCATCGTCCACTACCCGTAGTACCGGTTTTGATCGAAGGTACTCGACGTGCGATGCCGATTGGCCGCGCAATCCCCGGCCCCGCTTCAACACGCGTACTGTTCGGCCCTCCACGTCGACCGGAAGAGCTTATGCGGCTCGCCGATTCCGCGGCGGGGGGCTCGGAAGAGCAACGTACGGTCGAAGGGCTCCGCGGGGTAATTGAGGAGATGCTTAAACAGACAAAGCGGTAGGTGAAACGTTGAACAACACAAGGCACGACACTTGCTCGTTTATGGAGTTGGAACAGAATCGAAGTTATCACCCCGAATCGGGGGAGACTGGGCTTCACGAGAGCGCATGCAAACGTAATACGGGTTGTTCACGGCTCTTGGTTTTGAACGGGAGGTTGCTATGGACTCTCTGGAATTGTCGCACGAGGAAGAAGAAGTATTGGACGAGCTGCTGCACTCGGCGATTTCCGATTTACGTGCGGAGATTGCTCAGACCGATAGTCCGGATTTCAAAGATAGATTGCGGGAACGCAAGGATATCCTCAAGAAAATCGCATTGCGTCTCGAAGCCCTGCATCCGGTACATTCCGCATAGCGAAGATTTCCAAAAAGGGGACAAGATGGGTTCATTTCTAAAACGGTGCAAAGGGAGATAGGCATGAAACGGCGGTATATCTCCGCAATGTTGGGAGGGGCGGCGGCCTTTATGGCGGCGAATTTTTTTCGCCGGTACCGCCTTGATCTCATGAAGGCGCGGCGGCGTGTACTCGGCACCGCCAAACTGATTGAGACCACCGCCGGCCCGATAGAGTATGCGGAGACCGGCGAGGGGCCGCCGATATTGGTTGTGCATGGAGCCGGCGGGGGGCATGATCAAGGTATGCTGGTGGCGCGACTGATTGGTGGAGAATTCAGGTGGATTGCACCCTCCCGCTTCGGCTACCTTCGTACCCCCATGCGCAAAGACGCCTCTCCGGAAGCGCAAGCCGATGCGCATGCGGCGTTGCTCGATGCGCTCCACGTACCCGCCGCCGGTGTTGTAGGGGTATCGGCGGGCGCACCTTCGGCGTTAACATTTGCCGCAAATCATCCCGCGCGGTGCCGTGCGGTGGTTTTGTTCTCGGGCCTTACGCGTAGCGCCCCCCGAAGATCTCTTTTTCAAGAGGCCCTCGTCAGATATGGTTTTCGATGGGACATGGTTTTTTGGGCGCTGGGAAAACTGATACGCAAAAGAGTGAAAACTATTGTTGGTGCTCCGCCGCATGTGAGGATGCGTCTTTCCGCACATGAACAAACATGGCTCGATGACTTCCTCAATGCGTTTCTGCCGATCGCTACGCGGCATGAGGGGTTGGTTGCAGACATGGAGATGAGCACGATACGGCAGTCAATCGGCTTCCCCCTCGATCGTATCAGAGCGCCCATTCTGGCTTTTCAGGCTCGCGACGACAATATTTTGCCCTTTGCCATGCTGCAATATCTCTCGGAATACGCCCCTCACGCCAGAACGATATTCTTCGACGAAGGCGGACACCTCTTGCTCGGGCATCATCAGGAGGTCGCATCCTCCGTTCGTGATTTTTTGCACGAAACGGCTTTGGTTGCGGAGGGCGGACGCAAAGAATCAGACAAGGGTGGCGGATGAGAGCCGTTCGGCCCCTCGGCTACATCCGCTTCTTTCCGAACGATCCATTCATCATTTCGTTCGGCTTTGTGCCCGATAGCTCAAACGGAGCATAGAAATTCTTCGAGCGAAGTGCATGTATTTAGAGCAATCAACAGATCATTGATTTCCTCGTTGCCGATCGGCTCTTCCCGTGCAGGTCTCCCGTCAAAAAATGCAATAGTACGATCGCGAATGCTCCGAGCAATGGTCGCATGCTTCGCTTCTTTCTTCCGGCCTTCGTTATCCTTAGTCATCGCGATTCCTCCGTCGGGGATTGACTCGACAGATGTGCGCAGTTCAAAATTATGTTTGCTATAAACAATTATACAATATCTTACGGATTTGTGTAGTGGTTTTTTACTCACTTGGCTTATTGAATGTTCTTTTTTCAAGTGGATTACCAACGTAAAGCCCATAACGCAACTACCGGGACCTCAAAGAGTGGTTCGAAACGAATGGAATGGGCTATATTCGAGGCAGGGCGCCCGATAGATCTGTAATCAATGGAAGAAGGGAGCGCGTATGGGTCGTAAGCGAAAAAGCTCGTCCGGCCGAGGTCGTCCTCAACTCAAACTGGTGAAAGGCACCGGCGGCAAAGGCGGCACCCGAAAAGAACCTGAGGCAATGCCGTTGAGAGATGAGATAGGTATTGGTGCGATGGCTGAACAGTATGCCCAATTGCACCAGGAACTTCTCGAGGGGGTCATGCGGGGGCTGAAGAAGGCGTCACGGGGACGCAAGAAGGAACCGGTTACCATCGATGTGTTCGATCCGTATTCGGCCTCCGCTTTTGAGGCGCTCGCGGAACGGCTGGGGCTCGACTACAGCAGAAAAAAGCGCTCAGGCAAGTACAGTTTCAGCCTAATCATCGTGCCGCATGCCGCGGACGAGATATTTATTCCCTTCTGGAATATGCTGCGGGGCATGTTGGAGCAACAGCTAACCGAAGCCTCCGAGGCTTTTATATCGATGGCCGTTCACGGTGAGATCCCCGACGGGGCCGAAGACGAGGAGTGGGACTTAGGCCCGTTGATTGATGAGTTTGAAGACCTCGACGATGACGACATTCCTTTTTGAATGCTTGGTGGGATTCGATTTCGTTTTTATTTTTATGTGAGCCCCCCTGCACGGCGAGAGGCCTATAGTATTGTGTACCGCTCCCGGCGCACGGCTTCGTCAATAGGCCGTTGCGCGAAGAAAGAAAGGCCGGTGCCCCGTTGCATCATTGGCGACTCTTTCCCGCTTTTCGCTTGAATATCGAGGAACTTTTGCATCGATGGGGTACACTAGGCGAGCGACGGCTGCGATAGCTATTTTTTAAGGAACTGTTTATGCTTGGTTTTTATTTTATCTTATCCGGCGGACTGGTTTAGGTATGAGCGTATCGCCATGGGGTTGGTTTGGTTCACGCTTCGTGTGTTCCAACCGCCTATTGAGGCGGAGGGACCAAGTGGCGCCAATCAGGTGATTATTGCTTACCGCCCAACCGCTCGATCGGTCCCGTGTATGCCCACGGCCCACCGCCGGTATTTCCAACCGCTATTCAATTTCACAAAGTGCCTATGTTTTCTTTGCGTACCCTCGCTTGTATTATCGGGTTTGTAATTTCTCAAACCGGCGCATACCTTTGTTTGCGCTTCGCCTCCCAGCGGACCGGGGCTCAGCTTTATGGAATGTTTCTTTTAGGAACCAGTATCGGTTTTGCGAGTCCGGTCTGTCTTACGCTTGCGCTGAGAAATGCCAATCCTAATCTCATATACGCTTTTTGTATTGGTGGAGCGTTTTTTGTCCTGCAATTTGCCTCAAGCATCGTCTTCCGCCAACCGCTTAGCGGTATTCAGTGGACCGGAATATGTATTATAGGGATTGGATTGGTCCTTGTTCAGCTTAAAAGTGTCGGAATCGGCTGAAATAAAATTCATGGATTTCGAATTTCAGTATCCAGAGCCGGAACCACGATCGGAACCCTGATCTATGCTTCGATGGACCGCCGCGAGCCTTCCGTGCGGGCCTTTTCCAACCCGCCTATCATGATATTCGCCTGCAGGTAGCGTCGGATAAGCCGCGGCACCCTTGCCGTCCGGCTAACACTTCCCTCTGTCGGGCGTATAGTGGACTAAGAGGCAATCACCTCCGCACCACCAAGAAGGTGCGCCCTGCCGGGCGCACAAAAAATCGGGGGAATCCTTCCTATTGAAGGATTCCCCCGACCTTGAGCAAAAAGCGCCGCGTTTTATCCGACGGGCGTTTAAGTACTACTCTACTTCGCTTAAGTACTACTCTACTTTGAGTTCTTGCGAGTTTTCCCAGAGACCGTGGATATTGCAGTAGCTGCCGGCGAAGACGGTGCCTGGTTTGTCGGTCTTAAAGTTCAAGGTCGCCTGATGATGCGTGTAGACGCCGCTGGTATCCGGGCCGTCGGTGGACGCGCCGTGGGCGGTGAAATGCATTTTACCGATTTCGTAGGGAAACTTGCTTCCCTGGGGCTGAAAGTAGACCCCGATCCAACTGATATGATGTTCAGTCTTATTGGGATGCGCTACTTCTTTGCCTATCGTTACGGTGATCGGAAAAAATTCACCTCGCCGTACAACATCGGGAAGCTCAATGGAGGGAACATGTTTTTCGGTTTTCCAGTCGGCGGTCTGGTATAGATCGGCAAGTGCCGGCATGGGACGTCTCCTTCGAAAAAGTTAATTGACTACTTACTGCTCACCGCAGTATAAAGATTATTGTTGTTTCATTTAGTCTTGTCATTGGATTTTCGATTATTTCAATCGGCAAACGGCGGCGGGAGTCGAAAGACGAAGTCCAAGGCTTTCGGACAACACGAATGTGTAGTTTCTTCCCTCCGGTCCTTCAAAGGCGGTAAGAAGGTCCTGGCCAAGGATAATTGAGGCGAGTCGTTCGCCGGTGCATATAAGCACGCCACCTTTTTGGATGGCGGGCGCTTTTATAACTCCCCCGGTAACCAACTCCCGTATGTGTGAAATCTCGATCATTGGACCTTGCGGGTAGCGACGGAAGAGTGCATTGTAGCGGGCGGGCGCCAGCGCCAAGGCGAAAGGCCCGTGAAAACCCGCGCCGTCCATCTTATCGATTATGCGAATAATGTCTTCGGCCGCCTCCCCTACGTCGTCCCATTTCTTAAGGCTTATCTCCTGTACGCCGTCGCCGGTCAACAAACCCGGGATACCGCTTTCGGGAGCGCCGTAATAGAGCAATTGTTCTTCCTTGCGCGCACATGCGACGGCCGCTTCGGAGGCCGCGCCGGTATCCAAGGGTAGACCGTAACGCTCAAAATTATCGATGTCTCGCGCCGCTATGCTGAATGAAGTTGAGATGAGCGGCATTGGAACGGCGGCGTCGACCGCAACCTCTACCGTGTCGTCGGACTCCTTTTCCAGAGGCCGGTCGGCGAGAGGAAGCGACTTGAGGCCAATCCCGTAGGGGCCTTTCGTCTCAAGAATTCTTCGTGCACTCACTTCGCTTATCGCGGCGTCACGTACCGCCAAATCAATCTGATGCCATGTCTTCTCGCTGAAAGGGGCATCGGATCTGTGGAGCAATTTATCGGACATAGGTCATAGCCTCCTCAAATCAAATTGCTTTGTATTCCTCTGCGACGGTTTAACGTTCACCGCGCAAATTACCTATTGAAGGGATGTCTTGCCGCGGCTCTTCTTCGCTCATATCTTCCTCTTTCGCGGCCGCTGCTCCTTTTCCCCGAAGTTCCTCCCGCATTTCTTCCACTTCGCGCGTCCCCTGGGCAAGCAGGCTTTGTTCATCTTTAGCGAGAATCTCTATAAGGCGCAGGAATTCTCCCGCATGCACCCGTTCTTCATCGGCCACGTCTTCGAGAACGCGACGAGCCAAGGGATTGTCGGTGGCGTCCGCGAGAGCCAAGTAGAGATGAGCCGCCTCTTGCTCGGCGGCCAGCGATTGCCGTAACCCTCGCAGCAATTCCCGGTTGCTTAGTTTACGGTCTGGGACCATGCCCACAAATGGATTAACAAACTCCGCCATGTAGTCTCCTTCCTTTCATTAAACCGGTTCGTAACCGCATTACCGGGATGTTTACCGAAGATGCAAACAATCAATACTCAGAGCTGGTTTATGATATCCGCTTATTCCGATGTGACGCAGTTGCGCATTGCGGTGATCGGGGCGGGAAGCAAGAGTTGTCATAAACCTTGCTCAGGGTATTAAAACACGGTGCGATTCCGCGGCGGCGGACCGGCGAGGTTCAATACCCGGTTGCACGTCTGTTTATTCGATGGTTATCGCCTCGACGGGACAGCTTTGGGCGGCCTCGCGGCACTTGCTCTCCACATTAGTCGGCACTTCCTCAATCTTGGTGTATGCCTTCTCGTTGTCGTCCATAGCAAACACTTCCGGACATACGTCGGGACACAAACCACAGCCAATACAGGTGTCTTGATCTACGACAGCTTTCACGGATACCTCCTGAATCAATATGTCGGGCGATACGAAAGAGTGGTGGATCACGCAAAGGATGTGCCACGGCCGGAGCCGATTACGAAATGGCAAAATGACGCACACCATTGTCATTTTCGAAAACAGGCTGCTCGGAAGTGAGAAGAGGCTTGGCCGAACGCATTGACATTGGTCGGTCACTACGGGCGACGTTCGCTTCATCTATTGCTTCGGCGGTGAGCCGGGTTGGGCCATTTAATAAGAAAAACAAGCATTACAATTATCCGGCTCTCCGCATTAACCATCGTTACCCGAAGCCGTCTTAGGCATACTCACATCGGCCGTAGGGCGGGATGAGACCATCCTGTTCGCGCCCGCCCTCATTGGGGGGGCGCGGGCAGCCTTCGTCCCGCAAGCGGCATCTCCACCCATCCATGTGGCCCGAGTTGCTGCTCGAACGATGTGTATATAGTCGGTTGCGCCTCAGTGTCACAGCCGTTCCGGAGCTTAACTACTATGATCCCTTCGGGATCAAACCATCATGTCTCTCGTGCACCCGCCCCTCACATCCGGCCCCGTCGCGCTCCGCTACCCCGCCGGCGGGATCAGCATTTATAGGACGGCTTTTACCGATGACTCCGCACGCTTAACCCCTCTTGCCCCCGCGGGACGTACGAAGAAAGCACGTGCATGTAATTGGCTCGTACGAAAGCCCCCGGCTCCGCAACTGATTCATGGCTTAGCACACCGCGTAGGCTTTGAACTGAATCATACCCATTTCGGTTCATCCATCCCTGGAAACCCCCTAAGAGCGTGCCGATATGATCAACGCCGTTGATTAACAATGATGAGGTTGTCATGGCTATAGTTGCACCGGCCGCAACGGCTTTCACCATATCTTCGGGGGTATGAACGCCTCCGGTGACGGCCATTTGTGCTTTCGTCCGACCATAAAGTAGCGCAACCCAGCGAATGCGGAGACGCAGTTCACG
>WJJU01000317.1 GCA_014729595.1 Chitinivibrionales bacterium | reverse complement strand
CTATAGGGATAATTCATGTACGATCTCATTGTATTGGGAGGTGGACCGGCGGGTTATTACTCGGCGGAGCGCGCGGGCGCAGAGGGGCTTGACACCGTGCTTGTAGAAAAAAGCGAGCTGGGCGGTGTCTGTCTTAACGAAGGATGCATCCCCTCCAAAACGCTTCTTCATTGCGCCAAGCTCTATCGCCAGGCGAGGGATTCGGAGGCATTCGGCGTCAGTGCCGAGAACGTGCGGTTCGAATTGGCGACGGTTATGGCGCGCAAGCAAAAAATTATTGAAATGTTACGCAAAGGAATCGCTTCCACGCTCAAAAAGCACAAGGTCACGGTCGTGGAAGGCGAGGGGGTTATTGCCGGGCGAGAGGGCGGCGTCTTTCAGGTACTGGTTGGGGAGCAGGTTCTTGAAGCTCGGCGGCTGCTCGTGTGCACCGGCTCCGAAGCGATTCGCATTCCGATCCCCGGGGCGGACAAGCCGCATGTTTTTACAAATCGTGAGATACTTTCGGTCGACGCCGTGCCCGAAAAGCTGGTGGTTATAGGCGGGGGAGTAATTGGGCTCGAGTTGGCGACCTTTTTTGCCGAGATAGGCGGCAAAGTAACGGTTGTCGAAATGTTGCCGAGGATCGGCGGGCCGATCGATGAAGAGATCAGTGGCGTTCTTGAAAAGGAACTTATCAAAAAGGGGATTTCGTTCAAGCTTGAGGCAAAGGTCGCGGCGATAAGCGACGATGCGGTTACTTGTCAGACTAAAGACGGTACCGAGGAAATTCCGGCCGATATTGTACTCATGAGTGTTGGGCGGAGGGCCGCGACGAAAGGAATCGGTCTGGAGAGGCTCAATATTCAACATGATCGTGGTGCGGTTGTGGTCGATGAACGCGGCAGAACCAATGTGCCCGGTGTATGGGCGGCGGGTGACGTTAACGGGAAATCGATGCTTGCGCATACGGCGTATCGTGAGGGTGATGTTTGTATAAGCGACATGACCGCCGGGCGTCAGGTGACCCGATATCATGCCGTCCCCGGCGTTATTTATACCCATCCCGAGGTAGCGATGGTCGGTTTGACCGAAAGCGAAGCACGCGAAGCCGGCGTTGAAATTGTTACCGGCAAGCTTCCTATGACCTACAACGGCCGCTATCTGGCCGAGAGCGAGGGAGAGCGGGGGATATGCAAGGTGGTTGTTGACAAACAGACGGGGGCACTGTTGGGTGTTCACATGATCGGTGGACACTGCTCCGAAATGATCTACGGAGCGGCGGCGCTCATTGAAGATGAAATGCGGGTGCACGATATTCAAGAAATTGTATTTCCTCACCCGACTATCTCGGAGATCATCAAGGATACCCTGATGCATGTGAAGATATGAGACATGGGCCTCGCACCGTTTCTCATGCCCGGTTTCGTTGAGGGGAGCCGCGGTGAGAGGTACGGGGAGTGAACGGAGCGGGAAACAAGCTTAATGATTTGTGGGCACAATTCGAGGAACCAGCCGGTAGAGAGATATGTGAGCACCGCGGTCGGCGACGGGCATGCGGACGGCGCCGTTGCAATCATACCTAAATGTCGATTTCCATCGCCGTTCGGCTACGGAAGGTATTTTGGCATCGCCTTGCGGCGTTAACCGATCGTAATCTTTGGTGTGGTTTCTCATTCAGAACCGACGAGTTTCGGTCATAGAAATCGGATAACCGGAAACCAATCCTTTTTTCAGGAGTAGTCTAATATGCCGAAAGTACAATTTGTCGATCCTAAGCAGACGCGAAAGTCCGGGAAAATCAAGTTCCGCGACATCCTTGTCAATCAGTACAACACTTCTTTCGCCGACGAAGTTGCCCGTTTGGGTAAGGATGCGCTCATTGGTATTTATCGCGATATGGTCATCATTCGCGAATTTGAAACCATGCTTAACGAGATAAAGACGGCGGGGAACTATTTGGGGGTTGGATACACGCATCCCGGGCCCGCTCATCTGTCGATAGGGCAGGAAGCATCATCGGTTGGACAAGCCTATGTGCTTGACGTGGAAGATTATATTTTCGGCTCTCATCGCAGTCACGGCGAAATTCTTGCCAAAGGACTCAGTGCGATAAAAAAGCTTGATGAGGGCAAACTGCAGGAAATAATGCGGGGATATTTTGACGGTTTGATTCTTCGTGTTGTGGAGAAGGAGAAGTACGCCGACATCAAGGACTTGGCGGAGCGGTATCTGCTTTACGGAACGCTGGCCGAAATTTTTGCG
>WJJU01000316.1 GCA_014729595.1 Chitinivibrionales bacterium | reverse complement strand
TATAGACTTCTCATTGCTTTCGCCCTTTTTTTGGGACCCCGTATCATAGTTATAATTGGACGACCCTTGTCCGCGCCACCTGTGCCCCACAGTCGCTAACTATCACATTGCACCGCAATCAACCACTGCTTGAGAGAGACGCCGTAAGCCCGGTCCGCTTGACACCATCTCCTTTTAAACGTATCTTACTAATTTAGGGCATTTTGCTTCGGCGTTCCCTTTGTTCAGAGGAGACTATCATGAAACATATCTGCGGTCTTGCATTCGCCCTGAGTTTAAGCGGTATACTAATGATCACCGGCTGCGGCGTACGTCAAAAAACCATCGAAGACGCCGAACGACGTATCAGTGTACTTAAAGAAAAAGGGGTTCCCGACAGCTCGTTGTCTGAAGCAGAAGTTCAGCTTTACCAAGCCAAAAACGCTAAAGAACGGGGAAACAGGGGTGTCGCCAAAAAGGCCGCCGATTCAATGCTTGTGCTCATCGCCCATGCCGAAGCCCGGCACAAAGAGGCTATGAATCGCCTCAAACCTACTCTCGATTCACTCAAGGAAGTATTCAGCGAGGCGAGGACGGAACTTAGCGGACTTCAGCTACGACATCTTGACAGCCTTGTCGGCGTTATCGATTCATTCTACAATATGGATTGGCTTCTTCAGGCGGAAGCCCACGCCGAAGAGCTTTTGGAGTATTTGCCGAAATTGCAGGCTGATGAAAAAACCGCCGCTCGGCTCAAGCCGAAATTAGTCGGCACCTGGGTATGCACGATCAAAAAGGACAAAAAAGGGTTGCCGGGCGCCGTCGAACACAAAATATTTAAATTGAAAAGAAACGGTGCAGGCGAATTCATAGAAAAGAAAAAAGGCCAAACTTCGCCGGGCTTAAAGGAAGACTGGGAATTTCGCTCCAAAGGGAAATGGGGAGTAAAAGGCGATACCGTCCGCCTCTTTGTCGACCAATACACCGTCGTCAAGCAAAATTTCGCCGAATATGAAAGGCCCCAAGAAGGCGGCAAACCATACTGGAAAAAGATATCGCACCCAACCTATGACTCAACCATTACCGACGGTAGCCAGGATCGGTTTATAACGTACGAGGATCTGAAATTAGATTTCCATAAGCGATAAGCATTTCAAAAAAGCGTACAATGGAGATCCGCCTGCAAAGCAAATAGCCCCGAACATCATTGTCCGGGGCCGTGGAGCCTGTCGATTCTCCCGCGATTATTGCGGGTATACGTAATTATACTCATGCCGCCGAAGGCGTTATGGACACTCGCTTTTTGTTGTTACCAAACTTCTCAAATGCCACGACACCGTCTATTTTTGCGAACAGCGTATCGTCATTGCCCTTACCTACGTTGAGCCCTGGATGAATTTTAGTTCCACGCTGACGAACCAATATGCTCCCGGCAGTCACCGTTTGGCCACCGAAACGCTTTATGCCGAGCATCTTGGGCTTGCTGTCGCGCCCGTTTCTTGAGCTTCCGACACCTTTCTTATGAGCCATGCTTTACTCCTTTGTCCTCAACCGGATATGGAAGTGATCCGTAACTTGGTGAAAGCCTGGCGGTGACCGTTTTTCCGCCGATAATCCTTACGTCGCTTCCTTTTCATCACCAGGACCTTTTCATCCTTACCGTGATCGAGGACCTTCGCTTTCACCTCCGCACCATCAACCACCGGCGTACCAATTTTTACATCATCGCCTTCGCTAAGCAAAAGCACACGCTCCAACGCAACTTCGGAGCCGGCATCCGCCTTCATAAGCGGAACGCGAATGGTATCACCTTCGCTCACTTTGTACTGGCAACCGCCTTGTTCTACAACTGAAATCATGGAATACAACTCCTTGACGACACTCCCCGTCGCCGCCGATGCTACACTTGAATGCACACGGGAAGAAGAAAGACCAACAAATATAAGACAGGGTGCGCAAAAAAATCAACAGTTCGTTACTATTTGGCTAATGCCTGCTTACCCGTTCTTCCTTTTCGACGAGAGTCGGTTTTGTTCCTACGCACCTCGAACTCATCTTGATCCAATTCCTCGTCTTCCATAATCTCGAGTCGGCAGTCATGCTCTCGCTCCAATTGGTGCACCATTCGATCCTCGTTTTCGTGCAAATACGCCGCTACCGCCGGATGAATCGCCAAAGTGACCGTATTTTTTGATCCCGACGCCCCCGTTCGTTTAAGCTCACGGTCTATGCGGGTTGTTACCGTCGCCGGCGAAAAAACCCTTCCCAAACCGTTGCACGCATGGCATACGTCCGTGTAGAGTTCCTGCAACTCCGGCCGAACCCGCTTTCGGGTAATCTCCATAAGGCCGAATTTCGACAATCCGGTGCACGAAGTAGCGGTGGGGTCACGACGAACTGTGCGACGCACTTCCTCCTCAATTCGACGTCGATGCTCCGTGCGCCGCATATCGATAAAATCGACCACTATAATACCGCCCAAATCTCGAAGGCGTAATTGTCGACATATTTCGGGGACCGCCTCCAAATTAGTCTTATAGATTGTCTCCTCCAGACTCGCTTTTCCGACGTTGCGCCCCGTATTGACATCGATCGCCAGGAGTGCCTCGGTGTGGTCGATTAAAAGGTATCCACCACTTTTAAGCCATACTTTGCGGCGCACCGAGCGCTCTAATTCTTTTTCGATATCGTACTTGTCGAACAGAGGGACTTTTGCTTTGTACATTTTAACTCTGTCGAGCAGATTCGGTGCGGCGGCCTTCAGGTAATCCCGTACTTCATTGTAGTCCGATTCCAGATCCACCAACAACTGCTTAACGTCTTCGGAAAACATATCACGAATCACACGGGTCGTAATCGCCTCTTCGCGATAAACCTGACAGGGCCCCGTGCCTTTCAGCGCCAGCTCCTGTGTCTCCCGCCATGCCTCGATCAAAGAGTGAATTTCATTGACAAACTCCGTTTCGGACACCTTTAAACCGATTGTCCGAACGATAAAACCGATCCCTGCGGGTTTTATCTGTGCAATAAGCTCCTTGAGCCGGCGGCGTTTGCGAAGGTCACTGGTCTTTTTGGATACACCGATAAAATCGGTGTCGGGAACCAATACCAAAAAGCGGCCTGCGATGGATATCTGCGTGGTAACTTTCGCGCTCTTGTTCCCGATCGGCTCTTTTACCACCTGAACCAGGATCTCCTGGCCCTCTTCCAAAACCTGCTCGATCGGGACTCGAGCCACTTTTCGACGGCTTGACCGGCCACGGTCAGTATACCGCTCGATTAGAGCTTCGTCTTTGTTGTCGAGCAGCAACGCCGGGTCAACGTCGGCCGCATGAAGAAAAACATTTTTCTGTTGGCCGATATCGACAAACGCCGATTGAATGCCCGGGAGAATCGATACGATTTTCCCGCGATAGATGTTGCCCAGCAGCCGGTACTGCTGAGGGCGCTCCACGGCCAGTTCGACGACTTTCTTGTCCTCCAACAGTACGGCCCGTTTCTCCGTCGAGGTGGAGCTGAGAAGTATTTCTTTTTCCATAAGGGAAGTGCTTCTATTTTTTAGAAGTTGATCCTCACTTCCAAAGTGAAGATATGTTCATCGAATTTCTCTTTTAAAGACCCATCTCGCCTTACGCTGTATGCGTATTCCGTCGTCCCGCGTACATTATCGGTAAAATCGTATGATGCATGCGGGTTCAGGCTGAATGACCAATACTCCAACGGCTCTTTTTCACTGATTTCTTCCAACCTGCTGCTATGCGCCGCGTCCACACCGGCCTTGAACTCCCCTTTGATCGGAATCACCCACCGGTTGAACAGATTGATCTCTTTGGGCGTACCGCTCGGGTTCACGGTATAATCGGCGCCCCAGGTATTACTGATTATCGTCTCCTCACTTTCGGTACCGTCACCGCTGGGCACGGTTTTATTCTTCTCCCAGTTGCTGCGAAAAGTAAGGCCAATGGGAATCTTTTTTGTGCGCCCGCTCAAGTTTATCAGTGGCGAAAAGCCGTGCGATATGGTTGTTGTCGTGTCGATTACATCAAAGCGAGTCCGTTTAGTTACCGATTTGGAAAAACTGTAAGCTGAGCGAAGGTCCAAGCTCTGCATCGAAGCATTCACGAAAGGAAGCTTTTCGAGTACCGCCGAACTCATGCTTATGCTTACTTCCGGAAATGTGAGCGAGGAGTCGCTAAACGGCGGCGTATCGGGCACTCTGGTGTAACTGCGGCTCCAGCCGAGGCTGATCGTGTTGATACTAAGGTAAAAAGGCTGTGGTATGCGGATTCTGGTACCCACCGAGATATTTTGACTCCCCCTTCGAGTATCCTGATCCGTCGGCGCCCCGGTAGTATCATTGATTCGGCTCAACATCCCTCCAAACGCTGAATCGTCGTAGGATCCCGTAACAATATCGGTAAATGAACGCTCCAAAAAGCCCAGCTTATAAAATTGGAACCGCCACGGCCCCACGCCTTCGCGCTTAAGATATTGTGG
>WJJU01000315.1 GCA_014729595.1 Chitinivibrionales bacterium | reverse complement strand
GTGCGGTACCCATGTTCGTGTGGGGGGTGATAAAAGAAATCGCGGTGGGTATCGTGATCGGCTATGCGGCAAGTCTGTTGTTCGCCGCGGTCCAATTTGCCGCGCGTTTGATTGACACGCAAATGGGATTTGCGCTTATGCAAGTTATTGATCCCTTTACCGAGTCTTCGGTGACGACGACCGGGCAATTATTTACCTTGTTGTTCAGTATCCTGTTTCTATTGCTTAACGGCCATTATTTCATGCTGTTGGCCGTCCGTAAAAGCTTTGAGTTGATACCTCTCTTTGGAGTCACCCTGCCGATGGGTGACATGGTAAGCCTGTTTGTGAACATGACGGCGGAAATTTTCGTCTTGGCCATTCGTCTTGCCGCACCGGTATTCGTAGTGCTGGTGCTTACTTCGTTGGCCTTGGGGGTCGTTGCCAGGACCGTTCCGCAAATGAATGTGTTTTTTGTCGGCCTTCCACTGAGAATCTGCGTAGGGATGACGACAACAATTGTGGTTTTGCCGGCGCTGGCCCACATGTTCAAGGGAATCGTGGACGGATTGGTGAGAAACGTGTGGCGGTTGCTGTATCTTATGTCATAGCGAACTTCGGTTCGCATACATGCAAAGAGTGCTTAACGCATGGCTGAAGAATCATTTGAAGAAAGGACCGAAGCGCCAACCCCGAAACGTCGGAGCGAGGCGCGGGAAAAGGGGAATGTATCAAAAAGCACCGAGGTTAACTCGGTGTTGGTGTTGCTTGCGGGCGCCGTGCTTCTGCGAATGTTTGGTCGGCGAATGTTTCTGGAAATTGAAACCATGTTTCGTTTCTTCTATCGGTTTCCGTATGAGTCGGACATATCGACCGAAACGGTGATGGTTTTCGTATATAAGGCCTTGGGCACGATCGCTTCTTCCGTTCTGCCGGTCGTGCTTGGAATCTTGATGGTGGGACTTGCGGCAAACGTATTACAAATTGGCTTTCTTTTTACGCTAAAACCCCTTCAGCCGAAAATGGAAAAGATCAATCCGCTTTCGGGGTTACAGCGGATGTTCGCCGTTCGCTCACTCGTGGAGTTGGCGAAAAATCTTTTGAAGTTGACGATTATTGGGTTTATTGCATACGCTACGATAAAGGACGAATTTGACGCAATGTTGGTGTTGAGCGGAAACTCAGTCGGAGGGATCTGGCTTTTTCTGCTCGATGTGGGATTTAAGATTATAATCCGAATCGCACTGGTACTTCTGGTATTGTCGATCCTTGACTACGCCTATCAGAGGTATGAACACGAGAAAAAACTGAAAATGACTCGGCAGGAAGTTAAAGAGGAGCATAAACAGATGGAGGGTGATCCCAAGGTTAAGGGGCGCATCCGCTCTCTTCAAAGAGAAATGGCTCGTCGACGGATGATGCAGGAGGTGCCGCAAGCTACCGTTGTGGTAACCAACCCCACCTACATAGCAATCGCTATTCGCTATGAGGCCGGCGAGATGGAGACCCCTTTTGTTCTAGCGAAAGGAAAGCGAGCCGTCGCGGAACGAATAAAGAAAATCGCCACGGAAAACAGAGTGCCGATCGTTGAGGACAAGCCGCTTGCGCGGGCAATGTACGATAAAGTCGAAATCGGCGAGGCTATACCTTTCGAGTTTTTTACGGCGGTTGCGGAGGTGCTGGCATACGTTTACCGCCTGCGTAACCGCAATGCGGCATAAAAGAATGGAACGTCGGCTATGAAAAGCAATTCAGCACTTGTACCGGGGAGCGTGATCGTTGTCCTCGTCGGCATGTTGTGGGTATGGTGTACCACCAAGGCGCCGACAAAGCCCGAAGAAACGGTACCTGCCATTAAAATCAGCGTCGGCGAAAAGGGGACCAAAGAGGCTTTCTTTACCGGTACGCCGCTTACAATGATTGTCGAACTTGGCGATACGATTCAGTACACGCCCGACGCCGTCAGCTTTCATAAGGGAGAAGCGACCTTCCTTCTGCCAAAGATCCCCGAAGGAACGCCGACCGCGGAACTCGAATATCGATTTTTCTGGACGGTGATGCCGCTGGGAGGACAGGATTCCGTAACCGGGACTTTCTTTGACACCATATCGGCACGGATTGGATTGGAGGAGAGCAATGTCGTAAAAGTATTCGTCACCAATCTTCCTCCCGAGATCCGGACTCTGGTCGTGGGTGATACGACGGTCCCGGTTTCGGAACATGTCTATGGCGATCATGTCTATGCGTTTCATGTGGATTCGATAATACATTCCGAATCGACAAGTGTCCCCCTGGAGCTAAAGGTGCGTGACAGTGATCCGGACGATGCATACCGATTGTTCGCCACCTGGCAGCCGCTGGTTAACGAGGACCTTCTATATGTCGAATCCGGCCCTCCCACACGGGGGCTCGAAGCGGCGTACCGGCTTCCCCTGACCAACTTCATCGACACCATACAGGTTACCCTCCAAGATCATCACACGCATGTAGTGACGCACGTGGTGCTTTTCCGCACCGGCGGAAAGGCCTCCACCCATATCGACAGTATAATTGTCGGCGGAGACTCGACGTATACGAGCGGGTTTGCATCGATGCTTTACAGAACGGTATCGACGAGTTCGAAACGGCTGCGGTTGTTCACGCCGGCGCAAAACCTCACCGTCGAGTGGACGGCGAGCCACGGGACGGTGCGGACGGTGTCGGACAACAATGCGCCGTTTGCGGCGGTGTACGCCTGCACGAGCGATGGGTGCACCGAACCTTTGACCGAAGACACAACGGTCGTAGTTGATACGGTTGTCGCCGAGCTTACCAGCAACGGCGGCGAAGTGAGCACCGCTTCTATTGTTTTCGCAAAGGTACCGTCCAACCACAGCCCGGAAATCGACAGCATCCTCGTGGATACCGTCATGCTGCGAAACAAAAATACTAACCCGTTTCGGTATTTGGCTGCGGTCCGGGATACGCTGGTATTGCGCGCTTTCTATCATGATGCCGAGAGTGAGACGGAGAATTTGACGGCTGATTGGCGCTCTTCGACGCCCGGCCGTATTGTCGAGAAGCCTCAGCAGGATATTGCCGTTTATGCGTGCGCCGACGAGGCGTATATCGATACGCTGACGATCGAAGTCCTGGACTCATTGAACTTTGTTGTGGAGAAACGGCTCATTCTTACAGTTACGCCGCGGCCGATTATCGACAGTATCGCGGTCGAGGATTCCGTGTTTCATGATATGCAAAAGCCGGTAGTCTATGAGGCGTCGTTGGGCGATACGTTGATGATTAGCGGTCATGCGCATTCGCCGAGAGGCGGGGAAATCGAAATGGTATTCAACTGTGCCACCGAAGCGCTCAGCGGGAAAGCGGGGCTTACCGGGTTGCGGTATTTTGCTCTCAGCGACACACTCTACCGCGATACATGTGCGATTTTGGTAACGGATCGGGCCGACATGCACACCGAAAAGGAGGTTTGGCTCAATTTTGTCAACTATCCGCCCCAAATCGACAGTGTGGTGATAATGGGTGTTCGGAACGTGTCGGGGAGTATTCCGATTTCGTTCTCTTCTTCGGCCGTGCTCTCGGCAACGGCGGGCGCTACCCTTACGTTTCAACTGTACGCAAGCGATAAGGACCAGGAGGTACTCCAGGATGAGTGGGATGTGTCCGACCCCTCGCGCCTTGGCCTTTTGAAGAAGGTAAGCGCTTTTCTGGTGGAGTACCGTTGTCTGGAACAGTTTTACACGGAGAACCTTAGCCTTAAGATTACCGACGGATTCGGGGCGGAAGCCTTTGCCGACATCGACGTTACGATAAATAATTGGGCGCCCAGTCTCGACAGTATCCTGGTCGGTGATTCGGTTTATTTATTTCAGAACGGCGTCGACACCACGCCGCTGCATAGGGCGCCCGCCGATTCCGTATTGGTATTGACGGACTATGCCGACGACCGCGATACCGATGATGATCTTACGGTCAACTACGAGTTTCCCAACACCGGCCGGGCGCGATCGCTTGCCTCCGGTGCGGCACACTCGTATGCGCCGCTTTCCGATAGTGCGTATGTCGATACGGCGGTGGTAACCGTCGAGGATCAACGGGGGGCTTCCGCGACTCGGCGAATCATTATCCAGTTCGTAAAACAATAGAATGAGTGGTATGAACGTAACCGGCGCCGTCAACAACGTTTTTGGTCATCCGCTGCTTCAGCGTATCAGCAGGCAGCGCGATCTGATTATCGTTGGCGGCGTGGTGGCCATCCTTATCGTGATGGTCATTCCCATCCCGACGGCGCTTATGGACATGCTGCTCTCATTGAACCTGTGCGCGGCATTGGTAATATTGTTGGTATCGATGTATAACCGTGAAGCGTTGGACTTTTCGGTGTTTCCCTCACTTCTCCTTACGGTTACGCTTTTCCGATTGTCGCTTAACGTCGCAACCACGCGCCTAATACTGAGTCAGGCCGACGCGGGGCGGGTAATCGAAGTATTCGGAACATTCGTGACCGGTGATAACGCGGTGGTGGGTTTCATTATTTTTACTATTATCGTCGTTATCCAATTTGTGGTAATCACCAAGGGCGCGGGCCGCATCGCCGAGGTCGCGGCGCGCTTTACGCTCGACGCCATGCCGGGAAAGCAGATGGCGATAGACGCAGACCTTAACGCAGGGTTGATAAGTGAGGATGTCGCTCGTACGCGGCGCGAGAAAGTGGCCAAAGAGGCAGACTTTTACGGCGCGATGGATGGTGCGTCGAAATTTGTACGCGGTGACGCGGTCGCGGGGATTATCATTACTATCATCAATGTCGCGGCGGGATTCATTATCGGCATGCTCCAGCAGGGAATGGGGCCGGCGGAAAGCATGCGGATATATACAAGTTTGACTATCGGTGACGGGTTGGTGAGCCAAATTCCCGCACTGATGATATCTACGGGCGCCGGTATGCTCGTAAGCCGGGCGGCTTCACAAAGCAACCTGGGCGAAGAGATAAGCGCGCAGCTTTTCAGCAATCCTCGTGCCTTGACTGTTGCCGGGGCGGTGATGATTTTCTTCGCCGTTATCCCGGGATTTCCCAAGATCCCTTTTATTCTTCTCGGCGGCGCGGGAATCGGCGCGGCGTATTTCGTTTTCTTGCGCGAGCGTGAAGGAGCAAAAGAAACCGAAGCACCAACGCCGGATGCAAAGCCGGAAGAGGAACGGGTGGAGGATTTTCTTCATGTGGACGCCATGGAATTGGAGATTGGCTATGGATTGATTCCACTGGTCGATACAAAGCAAGGGGGCGACCTTCTGGACCGCATCACCATGATACGTCGACAACTTGCGACCGATCTGGGGATAATCATACCGCCGGTTCGAATTCGCGATAATATTCAGCTCAAATCGAACCAGTACGTTATAAAGATCAGAACCGTCCCCGTCGGCGAAGGTGAGCTGATGAGCGGGGCGTATTTGGCGATGAATCCGGGGACCGCCGCTAAAAAAATACGCGGCGTAGAGACGGTGGAACCGGCATTCGGGCTGCCGGCGTTGTGGATAACCGAAAGTCAACGCGAATCGGCCGAAATGGCCGGCTATACGGTCGTGGAGTTGCCGGCGGTACTTGCCACCCATCTCACCGAAGTGATAAAACGTAACGCCGATGAACTCTTGACACGGCAGGATGTGCAAAATCTCATAGATAATGTCAAAGAGTCCAGCGCGGCGGTGGTCGAAGAACTTATTCCAAACGTTCTGTCTATCGGCGAAGTCCACCGCGTGCTTCAAAATTTGCTTCGCGAACGAGTATCCATTCGCGATCTTTCGCGGATACTCGAAACGCTTGCGGATGTTGCCCGAAAAAACAAGAATGTCGACGTGCTCACTGAATATGTCCGCAATGCGCTTGCGCCCCAGATATGTCAGACCTATCGCGATGAATCGGGCGCCATACCGGTTATTACGGTGGATCCCAATTTAGAGGCGATGCTCGAGGGGAGCATGGAAGAAACCGATACCGGATTCCGCCTCTCGTTGTCGCCCGGCGACGCCGGAAGGATCATTGAAGCGGTCGGCATGCAAATCGAACGGGTAAAACAGACGGGGGCGATTCCGATCGTGATCTGTTCGCCCACCATACGCAGTCAGTTAAAACGGCTGACCGAGAATAGTCATCCCGACCTGGTGGTGCTTTCGTATAACGAAATAATACCGGGGGTGGAAATCAACTCGACGGGAATGGTTACGCTTAATGCGTCTTCCGGTCGACAGGTATAGAGAGACCTTTGTGTCGGCCTGTGAGGTCGCGCGAATTCGTACGCCATAAATGCGGTAGCGAATAATTATGCGAATAAAAAAATATACGGCGCCGACAATGAAAGAAGCGCTTCTGCGGATCAAGCGGGAGC
>WJJU01000314.1 GCA_014729595.1 Chitinivibrionales bacterium | reverse complement strand
CGGCATTCCCCAAAAGCTGACATGTACGGATATATTATATCTTTTCGTAACACATCGAACCACCCGTCGTGACGTCCGTCCTCGGTCACAGCCTCGTTGATCAAGGCTCTCAAAGTGCTCGATCGGTGACCGCAATGCCCCCAACGGGCTTTATTCCGAACATATACTACTTATGGTAGGGATGTCCTTTCAAAATAGTAAATGCACGGTAGAGTTGCTCAACCAAAACCGTAAGGCACAATCTGTGCGGGAGTGTAAGCCGTGAAAGACTGATTGTTTCTCGACATGCCGCTTTGACTTCATCAGCCAAACCGTATGCTCCCCCAATATTGAACGTCGGCTCTCCCCCCGCCTCCGTTCGGTGAGCGATCCATGCGGCGAACTCGGTACTGTCGCGCATTGTTCCTTCTTCAGACAAGGCCACGGGATATGCATCGTTCGCCCATCGGGACCGCATGAGTTCGCCTTCCTTGACACGAACGACTTTGTCATCCCCCTTTCCGCCGGCCGATGGTTTCAGACAGGTAAGCCGCACAGTCGAATATGGCGAGAGCAATCGAATATATCGCTCCGTTTCGCCTTCAACAAGGCGTTTTTCTTTACCTATGCATATTATATGAATTGATGCGGTCATAGGCGGAGCAAACGGTTCGGGGTGCCGGAGTCGCCTCTTTTTATCATATCGAACGGCGAATCGAGGGGGCAAACACCAAAGAACGGAATCAAGGAACAATCGATGCGCGGCAACTGTTTTCCCCTTTCCTGGTCGAGACGAATCAGCGCCACTGGCTTATCCGGCGCTGCTTCTCGAAAACGTAACGCACGATCGCATCGCGTTTGCGATCTTCGATGCCCATAAATTGAGCATGATGCTTGTAATAAGTGGTGGTTTTACCCTCTTGAAGACTAATCCGCAATATTTTGCACGACACTCCGGCAAAGCGGGAGTTGGGCAGCGCGAAATTTACCGAGACCAGATCCCCCGGCTTAAGCGATTTTTCGCATAAAAAACTGAGTCCCCCGCCGCTAATATCCGACATACGTCCTTCAGCGCTCTCTCGGAGGGGTATTTCAGACTTGTCGGGTTCAAGGGTTTGCAGAAGCCTGAATCTCACGGGAAGGTTTGCTTCGATACGTACATACTGGCGCAGTTGGTTGCGGTGTAATTCGGTTGTATGATAAACGACAATATTCCCCGCATCGTCCGAATTCACTATGCGCAACGGTACGTCGTAGAGTCCGTCGTTATGCCGTGAAAACGCGAATCTTATCCGATCACCCGGCGATAAGCGAACGATCTCCTCTTGATCCACCTCGTAATGAAGAGTCAGGGTTCGTTCGTTGCGGCTCGACACTGAGGCTTTTTGAATCAGCGGCGTTTGAGTGTCTCGTCCGAAGACCGCCCCCGTTTGTCCCAGAGAAATATTCCGCGTTGACACAAGAGGGTGCTCCAGCGGCACATGCATAAAACCGGCTTTTCGGCGAATCGACGAAATGACAGTGTCGCCCTCTTCGAGTTTGCGGGGATCTTCGTTGTGGCCGATCAGCTCGGCCATTTCAAGGTTTACGGATTTTTCGAAAACGGTGATCGACTGCAGAAGCAACTGCGGCCTTATCGGGGAGGGATGTCGACGGATGAGGTTGCGGGCCGCGGCAACTTCGGCTTGCGAAAAGCCCAGCCGTTCGGCCGTTTCGCGGAACACTCTTTCATCGGCCGAGTGCGCATCCCGTGCTATTTTGCTCTGATGGCGGATATGAAAAAACACCAGTGCGGTTACGGCCGCCCCGATAACCACGCCAAAAACAACGATCACCCCCCAATCAGCGCCTTGCCACCCTATCTGCTCGATAAGACTGGCGGCCGTAGAGCGGTGAGCGGAGGCGGCGACGGTTACCAACACCACCGAAAACCGGTTCATCGCCCGCACTTCATCCTCCCCGTTGAGATTACGTAAGGGGAATATCTCCAAAACACTCTCTAATAATCTAATATACATCCGCTCATGCATATTTCAAGACTCACGCACAATCGGCGGGTCGCATTTTGCGTATGCTCGTGTTTGTTTTATATTACCTATATGTACCACATTGAGCGGGCGAGGCAAGGTGAAAAAAGTTCGCGTTGAGAATTTCGAGAAAGGTATGATATTGGCGCGCGACGTGTGCGGAACCTCGGGCAGCGTGCTCTTGGGTAACGGCACGCCGCTGTCCGCGGCCCTTGGTCGGCGCCTGAAGAATTGGGGGATAGATTTTGTTTACGTCGAAGGTGAGGAAGAAACCGAGGAGCATACGACGGCGGCAGACGCTACGCCGAAGGAGATAAAGGCTCACCTGGAAAAAAAATTCTCCCGGGTTATAGATAATCCGATCATGCAACAAATATTTACAGCCGTGTATCAATACCGGATACGCAAAGGCTTACGATAGGGACCACTTCATGGCGACCCGAAAAGATCTTCGAAAAACGATCCAAGGCATAAGCACGATTCCGACGCTACCGACGGTAGTCGACAAAATCACCCGTCTGCTGCAAAATCCGCAAACGTCCGCGGAGGAAATCGGCCGCGCAATCACCACGGATCAAGCGCTGGCTTCCAAAGTGCTCAAATTAGTTAATTCCGCGTTCTACGGTTTTCCGGGCCGCATAAGCACGATAACTCATGCAGTGGTGATCCTCGGTTTTTCCACGGTTAAGAACATCGTCCTGACGGCTTCCATTTTCGACGTGTTCAAGAAAAAGCAGATTGCCTCGTCGTCATTCGATGTTGACAAGTTCTGGTTTCATTCCGTAGCTTGCGGAGCTGCTTCGCAGGCGCTTGCAAAGTGCATTGGTGTGGGCGAAAAAGAAGAATGCTTTATCGCCGGCCTGATCCACGATATCGGCAAAATTATTATGTGCCAATATCTTCCGGACGAATTCGCGAAAGCGTTTAATTGCGCACATGATGAAGGCAGGCTTCTATACGATGCCGAAAAAAAACTGTTCGGGGACACCCATCAAGAAATCGGCGGGATACTCGCGGAGTCCTGGAATTTGCCTCAGAGCTTGCAGGACGCCGTTAAATTCCATCATGTACCGTCTCCGGCTCGTGATCATTTCACCATAACCGCGATCGTTCATACCGCCGACATCATGGTTCGTTCTCTTGACTTCGGCAACGGCGGCGATGAGAAGGTGCCCATGATGAATCAGCTAGTT
>WJJU01000313.1 GCA_014729595.1 Chitinivibrionales bacterium | reverse complement strand
TGTCAGGTGCGTTTCGATCGCAACGGTCTTTTGGCTCTTAAGCTCGAAGGCAGTCGGGTGCTCATACGGCTCGAAGAAAAACATATATCGGCGGGTTTAGAACGCCTCGAACGGGTTCTGAGGTTTGCCGACGGTCGTGGTGACAGACTCAAGCATGTTAACTTGTGCTATGGAAACCGTGCCTATGTACGATGATGTAAACAGCAAAACGGTAGGCGAACGGACCCAGAGAGAGCGGCTTTGGAACGACAACTTGTCGGCATACTTATGCGATACGTCCGCGCGGCTTGAGCGGCAAAAAGACGGAAAGTATAACGGGAGGAACGCATGGACGATAATGTCTTTGTAGGACTCGATATTGGGACGACCAAGATCGCCTGCATTATCTCGGAACTCGACGGCAACGGCGAGCTGAAAATCATCGGTGTCGGTATCAGTCCCTCGGAAGGATTGCGTAAAGGTGTCGTAGTCAATATCGACAAGACCGTACATTCCATCAAAAAAGCGGTTGAGGAAGCCGAATTGATGGCGGGCGTGGACGTGGACGCCGTCTGGGTCGGTATTGCGGGCGACCATATTCGCGCCATCAACAGCAAAGGGGTTGTCGCGACCTCGGGCGAAAACAACGAAATCACCGAACTCGACGTAGTGCGGGCGATTGATGCGGCCAAGGCGGTTTCAATACCCATGGACCGCGAGATACTCCACGTCATACCCCAGGAATTCCTGGTTGACGATCAAAAAGGTATCAAAGACCCGATCGGCATGTGCGGGGTGCGACTGGAAACCCAGGTACACATAATTACCGGCGCCGTCACCAGCGCGCAAAACATTTACAAAAGCGTCGATAAAGCCGGGCTGAAAGTTATTGATCTGGTTCTTCAACCGCTGGCATCGAGCTTTGCGGTACTCGAAAAGGATGAAAAAGAGCTGGGCGTAGCCTTGATAGATATGGGCGGCGGCACTACCGACATCGCCATCTACTCCGAAGACAGCATTCGCCACACCGCCGTCGTCGGCCTTGGAGGAGAATATGTAACCAAGGACATAGCCATCGGTATACGCACCCCGATAGAGAAGGCGGAAGAGATAAAGCGCACTTTCGGTTGCTCCTTTTCGCCTCTTGTTAAAGCCGATGAATATGTCAGTGTTCCGGGGGTCGGCGGACGGGAGCAGCGCGAAGTTTCCAAGGCGGTCCTCGCCTCCATTATTGAACCGCGCGTAGAAGAGATTCTCTCGTTGGCGCTCAGAGAATTGAAACGGACCGACTACGCCGACATGCTGGGAGCCGGCGTCGTATTAACCGGCGGCGGTTCGCTTATGGACGGTATTCAGGAACTTGCGGAGCGCGTTTTCGAGATGCCCATAAAGCTTGGGGTCCCCACCGGTTTCGGTGGTCTTACCGAAGCGGCGCGGTCGCCGGTCCATGCAACCGGCGTCGGTCTTTGCATGTATGGACTTTCGATAAACAAAGAAAAAGGGCCTCGAAAAATCGGCATGGACGACAGTTTCAAGAAAATATTCGACCGGATGAAATCTTGGATCAAGGAGTTCTTTTAGCTCGGAGCCGTTCGCGTTGAAGACCGCTCCCGGCCTTCTTCCGTGCGGTAAGTATATAAAACAATGGAGAGGATGTTGTCGATCGCGAATCACAATTAGTATTTTGTAAATAGACAATCTTGAATCGAAAACCTCGAACAAACCTCAAAAAAAAATCTCCCATTCAAGGAGGGTGTATGGTGTTCACGCTTGATGAGAACTTTGACGCTATGGCCAAGATGAAGGTGGTCGGCGTCGGCGGCGCCGGAGGAAACGCCGTAAATCGTATGGTAACGGAGGGGCTGAGCGGGGTGGAATTCATCTCGGTCAATACCGACGCGATGGCGCTCGACAATAACAGGGCGACCCATCGAATCCAGATCGGTGAACGGATAACGAAAGGTCTCGGCGCCGGAGCAAATCCCGAAATCGGCCGTGCGGCCATGGAAGAAGACCGCGACAAAGTGGCTTCATTGATCGAAGGATCAGACATGGTGTTCATCACCGGCGGTATGGGCGGCGGAACCGGCACGGGCGGCGCGCCGGTAATAGCCGAACTCGCTCGTGAAATGGGTATCTTGACCGTGGCGATCGTGACCCGCCCGTTCCTATTCGAGGGCAAGGTTCGCGACAAAAATGCCAAAAAGGGTATCGAAGACCTTCGTAAAAGTGTCGACACGATCATTGTCATCCCCAATCAGAAGTTGCTGTCGATCGTCGATCGTAATACGTCGTTGATCGACGCCTTCAAAACGGCGGACCAAGTGTTGTGCCAGGCGACAAAGGGCATCTCGGATTTGATCTCGTGCCACGGCCTCGTCAATCTCGACTTTGCCGACGTTAAGACAATCATGATGGGTATGGGTGACGCACTCATGGGATCGGGGACCTCGGATGGCGACAATCGCGCGGCACTCGCGGCGGACGCCGCGATCCACAGTCCGTTGCTCGACGATATCTCCATCACCGGCGCTCGCGGCATTTTGATCAACATCACCGGGGGCGAAGACATGACGTTGCACGATGTCAGCGACGCCACAGAGACGATCCACGAAGCCGCCGGGGAAAATTCGGAAACCAATATCATCTTCGGCGCAGTCATCGATCCCGCCATGAACGGCACCATTCAAGTGACCGTTATCGCAACGGGATTCAACGACGAAACTTTGCGCGAAAAGAGCAATTTCGCGTCACCCAAAAAGACGACCGTAAAAGTGCCTCAGGGTAAATCGACCGAAGATAGTCGAGTGGAACAAATGGCGATTGACCTCTCGGGCAAGCGCGAAAAACGTGAGGAGCCAGAAGCCTCGGCGGAGCGGAGAAATCCCGAATCGCGGAATGACGACAATCAGGACCGCACGTCGCAGCCGCAAGAGCCCGAGAAGCCGATGCAAGCCGATCCGACACCACCGATGAGGGTGTCCGAGCAGGCGCAGGAAGCCGAAGTTGACGAGGAGCAAGGCGCCGATTCCTCTTCGCTCCAAATACCGGCCGTTTTCAAACGCGAGAAACCTCAGAAGGAGAATTTTTTCGTCTCCAAAGGCCAGGTGATCACGCAGCTCGAAGACGATATGGATATTCCAACTTTTCTGCGTAAGCAGATGCAGTAACCAGCGATTCCTCGGGGTGGGGAGGGCTGCTGCAGCTTGAACACCTGCACCAAGCCCTCTTCGCCCTTGTTAATCCGAAGCAAGAATAGCGACCGCGGATTCCCTCTCCCCAGCGGTTCAAAGGCAGGTTGAAGCCAAAGCTCGCAGGCTTAAGGGGCGCCAAACGATGAATACCAAAACCGCCAAATTTTCTCCCAAACGCCGTCGAAGGCAACCGATGAAATCGATCGTCGCATCAACCGATCAGGCTTCGTCGTCTACCCCCAAACACAACAACAACGTAAAAAAGGGTGCCGAAAAAAAGATTCGCGCACGACTTATCGAACAGGCGCTCATGAGGCACAAGAAGATCTACCCCTGCGCAAACCACGGCAATCTCAACGATTGCTTCACGGTCTCCGGCAACCGCATTCTCTTCTGGTTCAACACCGAAGATCAGAGCACTCACCTCGTTGTGGCAGACTATTGTGAATAAACCGAGCCAATTCGCGTGAAGGCGGAGTTCTTCGGGAAGTCCGAAATGCACTTTCGCGGCGGCGGGACTCCCGTCTCGAGGGCACGATACCATTCGGGATGAACGGACGTGGTCCGTGCCCCCGTTTTCCAATCACCGACCATCTCGGACCTGCCTGCTTCTGAATTTACGCCCTCTAAGAACATTGTAACTCATTGTCGCACAATGACTTAAGTTGGTCCGACCCTGTTTTCTGATTAACTTAAAGAATTCAATACCCGCCACGCCACTTCCCTACCCCCGACAAGCGGGGGTTGTATAGAAAACGTAACCGGCGTTCACCGGTCCGGCCCGGCGAGCGATATCTATTTTGTTTTATGATTAGGCGAAGGAAGCCGACATTTGACATTTGCAAAGAATTATCCGGGCTGCTTGAGACGATTGGCGAGTAACTTAGCGAAATATGTTGAAAGTGCTCACGGGCAAAAAAGTACGGCGGCAACATCGAGGATACGCCGTATAAACCGCGATCCGGAAACAATCGATGCAATAAATGCGGAGGAACAAACTCATGATCAGAGCATTAAAAACCCAGTATTCGCAGTGCCCCGCAATTCTCATTCGCCGTCCGGCGTACGCTTGTATTCTCTTACTCATTGCATTTGGCGCAATTTTTGGTGAACTCACCATCGGCAACGATACGGCAACAACCCTAAGCGAAGAGTGGACCAATGAAG
>WJJU01000004.1 GCA_014729595.1 Chitinivibrionales bacterium | reverse complement strand
TGAGGTTTACCAGTTTTGAGGGGGCCGGCGGTTTTGTGTCGGACTTCGGCGAACAGTATCTTCATCGCTATCTTTTGCAGCGATTTGAAAGACGATTGGCTAAACGGGTTGGCTTAGACGTAATCAGCGTTGAAACGTCCATTGCGTCGAATTATTTTTATTACCTTTATAATCAACAACTGGATGGTCTGAAAAACCAGTGGGACAATCTGGCTTTCGGCAATGTGGGGATTACACTTGGAAGGTATTTCTTCCGCGACAAGCTCTTCCTCAAATGGCGTACCGAGCTTGTTCCCACCGATACACTTCTGCACCCGGAACACAGCATTGGCTTGGAGTACCAGCCGTTTCGTTTCTTGCTCTTTGAAGCAGGTACGGATCTGTATCGAGGCGGAAGGGCGGTGGGCGTAAATCCGAGCTTGCGTATGCGATTACGCGTTCCGCTGAAACGCTCCAGGTAATGTCGGCTGCATCCGGGAACTAACCAGAAACAGCGTACTCGCGAAATGCGACGTCGCCAGCTATGGAGAAACAATGGTAAGAAACACACTTCGCCTTCTCTCTCTCGGCCTGTTATTCAGTAGTTCTTCGCATGCCAAAGAACTCGATACGCTGCTTATCGACGGTTTGGTGGGCGGTAGTCCCGCCGTCGTGCGCAATGCGGTCAGCATCCGCAAGGGTGAAGAGGTCGATGGAGAAGCGATACAGCAGGCGATCAGGACACTCTATCGGTTGGGTCTTTTCAGTTCAGTCGATATTTACGTCGAAAATGAAACCGACAGTACGGTATCGCTTCTGGTCGAAGTCGAAGAAAACCCGATATGCGAAGAAGTGGTATTTTCGGGGAACAAAAAAATCAAAGAGCGCGAACTTGAAGAGAAGGTGACGATTCGACAGGGGCAAGTGGTCGGTGAAGCCGTGCTGTTCCGCAATGTACAAGCGCTTAAGGATCTCTATGCCGACGAAGGATATCTGTTGGCGGACATTGAAGGCAAGCTTGTTGAAACCCAAGCGCCCGGCTATGTCGACGTTAAGTTCGAAATCGATGAAGGCAAGCGTGTTCGTATCGAAGAGATCACGTTTAAAGGCAACACTGAGTTTTCGGACAGAAAGCTTAAACGCAAGTTCAAAACCAATGAAGATCGTTTTTTCACGAGCGGCGACTACGACGAACAACTATACCATCGCCATCTTGATTCATTGATCTTGTTTTATCGCGATAAGGGATATCTCGACGCTCATGTTGTTCGCGACAGCGTGTGGTATGCCGAAAACAAAGAAGATATCTTTATAGAGATCGAATTATCCGAGGGGCCCAAATATTATGTCGGTGATTTCTTTTTTACGGGCAACAAGGTGCTTGATGTCGATCAGTTGGCGTCGCATGTGGCTCTCAAAAAGGGAAAACCGTTTGAGAAAACCAAATTTGATATGACCAAGGGGTTACTGGGTAACGCCTATCGCGAGGAGGGATATCTCTGGGCTCAGGTCGAAGATGAACGTCGGTACCGGGGGGATACGATTGACGTAACTTTTCAAATCGTTGAGGGCTTGCCTGCGATCGTTCGGAAAATTGACGTCATAGGTAACACCAAAACACGTGAGAAAGTTATCAGGCGTGAACTCGTGTTGTATCCGGGGCAGAAATACCGCCAATCGAGGATGGAACGAAGTATTCGTGAAGTCATGCAGTTGAACTATTTCGATGATGTCGCGCCGGATCTGCGGCCCAACAGCGACGGGACCATCGATTTGGTATTCAATGTTGTTGAGAAAGAAAACATCGGCCAGTTCTCGGCCGGTATCATGTTCAGCCAGCTCGACGGTTTTGGGGGGAATTTCGGCATATCCATACCTAATTTTCGAGGCGCCGGTCAGCAGCTCGATGCTTCGGTTGAATGGGCCATGAAGTACCAAAAGTTCTCATTCGGATTCTCGGAGCCCTGGGCGTTCGATACGCCGACGCGTTTGTCGGGTAATCTTTTTTACAGCCGGCAGGAATACTACGGTGATGAGTATCAGAGTTTCGGTTTGGAGCTTGGCGCGGGGCGGCGTTTGAAATGGCCCGATGATTACTTTTCGGCATATCTCAATTACCGGTTGAGCCACGAAGATGTCACCCGTTCCCTCGACACCGTCGGCAACATGATTTTCCTCAACGAGGGATTGTTGAGTCGGCTGCGATTCACGCTTGAACGTAACGACACTGATGTCCCTATGTTCCCCAATTCCGGTTCGATCTTTTTCTTGACCACCGAAATGGCCGGCTTGGGAGGGGATTATAACTATCTTAAAGCCACGACCGGGTACAATTGGTATTTTCCCCTCTGGTGGAAATTCGTGCTCTCCACCAAAACGAAATTTGGTTTGCTTGGCGGATTTAACGATACTCTGTCACTATTGCGTACCGACGTTTTTGCGGCGGGTAACGTTCTTTATGACGGTGTGATTAGAGGATATGACCAGGATTTCGGCGGTGTTTATGATCCCGGGAACGGGGTGGCCATGTTTACTTGGACGACGGAGCTGCGTTTTCCGATATTAGAGCGTCAGATG
>WJJU01000312.1 GCA_014729595.1 Chitinivibrionales bacterium | reverse complement strand
GTCGGATACCTCGCGATACAAGCGCTTACAGAAAGTGTGAGAACTAGAAACACTTACACCTAAATAATAAATGAAAATTAGCACTTAAGCAACATTTTCGCCAAAAAAATGCTTACATTTTGTAAGCATGTTAGTGCATTTTTCCTGCTCATTCCTCAGATCGGTTGCCTGGGAGGCGGGAGCCGTCCGGCAACGCATATTCCGGATAACTCATGAAAGAGCCTCTCCCTCCCCTGTAGGCCCTATTTTCGGTTCCGCAAAGATTGTTTCCGTAATTGATAGAGACCGCTTTCGGAGTGATAGACCAGCGGGATTTCCCCACAAGCACGCCACTTTTGGGGCTATCGAGCGCCAAAACCCGCCAAAACGTAGGTCATGGAGGGGAAACATGGGGGCCGGCATGACGATTGCGGCCTTCTTGCCGGCAAATTGTGAGGCGTACGAATATGGTAGGCCGTGTGTCCGTTGCTCGAATAATGGCGAAAGGAGCGAACCATACGTATTCGCGTCGCGCAAACCGGCCGGTCGGTAATGCCAAACCCTTGGTGTGGACATGAATATGAATGGTTTGAAACCCAACATACCGCGATTACCGAGTGGCGCGCCCTACGAATAATCGTACCGGAGCAATGCGGGGTGCCGGAGCCCCGAAATCATCGACGCCGCCGTGGCGTCAAAAGCAAAGGAGGGAAGTATGAGAACACAACCAGTCTCATTGATCCGTCGTCGTAGCTCTTCATTCGGTTGCATTAGTTGGATCGCGGCACTAGTGCTGATAACGGCGCATGCAGCCGGCTTTGCCGTCCCTGGAGGAGCCGAAATCGACGACGCCGACATTACCCGTGCCGTCAGAACCAATCTTCAGACCGACAAAGGGGTTTCCGCGCATCTGATCGATGTATCCACTCATGATGGCGTTGTAGTGTTAAAAGGAACCGTCGACAATATCCTCGCCGAACAAAGATCACTTCGCATAGCACAGGCCGTAAAAGGAGTGCGATCGGTGGTGAATGAAATCGACGTAAATCCCGTGACACGCTCCGATGAGAAAATCAGAGCCGATGTGCTCAGCGCTTTGGCGGTGGATCCGGCGACTGAGTCATACGATGTAATGGTTACGGTCGATGACGGCGTTGTTGGATTGTCGGGCACCGTTGACTCGTGGGCCGAGCGAAATCTGGCCGAGAAAGTGGCCAAAGGAATACGAGGTGTACACGCCATCGACAACACCATTACGGTCGAATACGATGAGGAGCGGCCCGACTTGGAAATTCAGAAGGAGATAGAACGGAAGTTGGCGCTCAACCCTCACATCGAAGAGCAGTGGATCGATGTTTCGGTCAAGGAAGGCAACGTGGAGCTGAACGGCGCCGTAGGGACCGTCGCGCAACGAAGCCTTGTCTACAATGAAAGCTGGGTACTTGGGACGGAGTCGGTTAGTGCCGATGATGTCGAGATCAAGTGGTGGGCGCGCGACGAAATGGTTCGTGACGACAACTTGGTGGTCAAGACTGATTCCGCATTGGAACAGGCCGTCAAGGACGCCCTTCTATGGGATCCCCGCACGCTTTCATTTGAGATTGGCGTTGAAGCGGAAAAAGGCACCGTTACACTTACCGGGGTGGTTGATAATCTTAAAACCAAGCGAGCCGCGGGTAGAGATGCACGCAATACGGTCGGTGTCGATGAGGTCCGGAACTACATCATGGTACGGCCCTATGAACCGGCCGATAACGTAATTGAAGAAAATGTCGATGACGCGCTTGGATGGGACCCGGTTGTCGAGCGCCACGAAATCGATCCGGTTGTACGCAATAAGAAAGTGTATCTGTACGGCAACGTAGACAATCACTACGAAAAGGCCCATGCCGAAGATGTTGTTGCCGGTGTGAACGGTGTCGCCGAGGTCAGTAACAATCTTACGGTCAACGGAAAATGGCAATGGAAAAGTGACCGGGAGATCACCTCCGATGTGGAGAACGAGCTGTACTGGAGCTGGGTTGTCGATGAAAGTGCTATCGATGTAACCGTTGATGAAGGCGTTGCGACACTGAAGGGGGACGTAGGCAGTTGGCAAGAACGTCGCGCAGCGGTCGAAGAGGCGTTTGCCGGCGGTGCGAAGGTGGTTGTCAGCCGCCTTGATGTTGAAGGTATAGCTTATGACGAGAAACCGATCTACTTTACGGACGAATCAACCGCTTTTTCGTCACCGGTGCTCATACCTCAATAAGCAGTGGATAATCGCTCACTGAATCATAAACGAGCGGAGCGATGCCGGAATCGGACAACCGATTCCGGCGTTGTGTATATGTACCTCGTCGATGAATAAAAATCCGTTTCACATGTATTTAAGCCATCGAATAGTGAGGAACAGTTGCGGCGCCGGGGTTAGTGCTCCGCATGTTGCTCCCTGCTCCGTCGCCGTGACCTAAGCCGTTCCAATCTCCCGCGGTGTCGTTCGAATTGCGCACTCAGATGGCCGCCGAACAACAGAACCGCATTCATGCAGAACAACCAGAACATGAAAACGAGTATCGAGCTTAGCGAGCCGTAGATCAGATTGTACCGTCCGAGACCGGCGGAAAGATACCACCCGAAAAGATAGGTAAAGAGCTGACCGACCATGACGGCAAACAGGGCGCCGACGGCGGCATGACGCCACCGAACGCTTGTCGAAGGCGCCCAATGGTACAAAGAAGACACTACCAATATTGCAAACAAAAAACCGACGATAGCCGAGGTTGCCAGTACTCCACTCTCGCCGAGAAAGGGAATATTAAACGGCAAACGTATGCTTGTAGCCAAATAGGCAATAAAACTTTGGAACGAGAACAAGAGCCCCAACAGAACAAAAAGCATCAGCACCGCCCCCACCGCCAGAACTCGTCGTTTAATCACGTTTCGCAAATGGGCGCTGGGCCACGCCCGCTCGAGATTTCGCGTGAGGCCGTTAAATACTCCCGATGCGGCCCAAAGAAGGCCCACAAGGCCGGCAATGCTCATTGAACCGCGGGCTTCCAGAACACTGGCGATATTCTCTTTGATTAGCGGATGGGCGTTGGGTGGGACATACCGCAGAATCGCTTCCAAAACCTGCCGTCGCGCGGTCTCGTCCTCAAGAAAAAGACTCATCCCGGATATCAGCATCACCAACAGCGGAAAGAGCGAAAAAATGCCGTAAAAACTGAGCGCCGCCGCCGACTCAAAACCACGCTCCCTGGTGAATCTTACAAACGTACTCTTGAATCCCGATCCTACCCGACGAAACCATCGCTCTATTTTCGAAATCACCATACGAGCATTATTCAATCTCACAGCACACTCCCAATATTGAAGATGTAGGGCCGTGCCCCGGCCGAAACTTTCGCGCCTGCAAATCCCGCCTCTTTTTCATTCACTCTGATGGGGTACAATGGGTAAAAAAGGGAATTCCTCGCCATCAAACAGCATGCCAAAACGTTTTCATTCCTCTCTTCGTACGTACAATCTCGAGCCGGCATCAGACTTGCTAACTACTCTTGCGTTGTTTAATTGTACCGTTGACCCCCCGGGTTTTTTTGGGTCATAGTGGGTCGCGAGGCCGGGTTCACCTTCCTTAAGAACGAAACCCGCCCTCACGCCCCCCATGAAACAAACACTTGCCGCGGCCAGGGAGCAAAACGTGCTTGTCCGAAGCGAAAGGAGAGCATAATGAGTATGCTGCGTAGCCTTAGAGATTTGAAGGGATTTCCGGTTATCTCCGGCGGAAAAAAAATAGGCACTTTTTTGGATACCTACTACAGCGATGAGCCGTGGAGCGTTCGCTATTTCGTTGTCGATACTGGGGGGTGGCTTGAAGGAAGACGGATCCTCGTATCACCGCACGCGGTGACGGAACTTACCGCCGATACGGTAAATACCGATCTGACCGAAGAGGCAATTCGGAACGCCCCGGACGCCGAAGCCG
>WJJU01000311.1 GCA_014729595.1 Chitinivibrionales bacterium | reverse complement strand
GCGAGGACCGGCGGTCCGCGAAATAGTAGACAGCTCGTTTTCCCATGCACTCTTATTGAGCGGGCAAAGCTTATAAGCTGTTCGAATTGCGGTCTGGGCTTCGGTAACTTTCCGTCCTCGTACCAGCGATTCGCTGTAGAGGCCGTGCCAAAGGGAGCTTTCGGGATACTTAGCCAAAAACCGCCGTGCCAGCCGTTGACCTTCGTCGGTGCGCTCGGCGCCGTTGTAATAATCCATGAGCAACAACGCCGCTTCCAGGTCGTCTTCGTTGCGCTCAAGACGCGCTTTAAGGTGGCCGGTAACCCGTTCGGTCATTGGTGAGCGGGTCAGGTTTTCGTACTGGAGGGTGTCGGGTGTGAAAGAACCGCTTTCATGCGTATATTCAATCCCCTCGAGTCGTACCCCCCGCTCATTCATGAATCGTATCAAGAAATTTGAAGGCCGGGATTCGTGGGCGAGCTTTACCAAAAGCTTGTTGTCACCCTTGCGGAGTCGAACCTTCTGGATAAAAACATCGGCGCCGGTGTTACGAAATACCGAGTCGGCGAGCACGAGATTATCGTTGAGCAGCACTTTGAAAGCCCCCGACGCGCCAAAACCCACGTAAGCGTTGCGGTCACGATCGCATCGGACGTTTGTATAATAGTATAGGACCGCGTTGTCGACGGGGAAGTTGTATTGGGTGAATACCCATCCCAGCGGGGAGCGGTTCTCGTAGGGGAACCACTCCACCCGCCCGCCGTCCTTCCCAACATACGTGGTGTCGAAACGGATTTCCCGCTCCGGCGGATAGCCCTTGGCATACCCCGACTCAGAAATATTCTCGAAGGGGCCAATCATCCGAAACGACCGTACAACCCCAATTTCCTCGACTATTTTGGCTGCCGCCTCCCGTTTACCATCGTTGGCCAAGCGGTGCGCCATGGAGGTCATGGACTCACCCGAAAGGAGATTGGGCCGCCTCATGAGTGCCCTATGAACTTGATAACCGCTCTTGCAGGAATGGCCCGACCAACTTCGGGCAAAGCCGATAGTATGTATCCAGCCGGCGTTGAGTGCAAGCGTGTCGGCATCGGCCAAAAATGCCCGAAAGGTATAATCCGTTGCCGTGCGTCCTTCACCCAGAAATCGGTAAACCGCCGCCAAGCCACGATTGGCGCGCCCTATTTCCGCCGGTTTTCCGCCCTCCGCCTTATCCTCAAAAGCCTCGATCGCTTTAAGCGGTTGGTTGTCGACCAGTAGTCGCCAACCGTCGCGAGTCTTTTGCGCCCCCTGCGCCGAGGTCATAATGCATAAAAGGACCATGGGAAGAACGGCTTGGCCGGTGCCGTGAAATACACGTTTCATTGGATCGAATCTCCAATCATGCTTTGAGTTTTGCCCCGCGAAAATCTAATGCTCGGTTTGGAAGAACAACAATTTAGCTTTGGGCGGACCGGGATGCAAACAATAGTCGGCGATGCACCGTAACGATCTTTCAAAATGAAACGGTGTAAGCGAAAAACGCGCCGGAAACCTGCGGACCGGCTCTGCCGCCCAGGCTATGGGCCGTAGATTCGTCCATGACCGAACCGCTTAAGTCAGCGCCCCGGTGGCCGAGACGCGGAGTACGCGATGTGTTCCGATTTCGGCTTCCGCTCGACGATATTGCCGAAAAAATGGTTGATGAGACTATCCGGCCAACCACGGACACACCAAACTCTTTCCCTAAAGCGTTCACTAATGATATATTAATAATAGTATTCTTACGCGGAAAGAAGGGATGCCCGACGGGCCGATAGATGATCATAGAAGCACTCTACCAACACACCAACATATTTCTCCTCAACAGCCGCTTATTCAGCACGAGCGTCGCCACGATTTTCTCCTTTTGCTTGTCGATGGCGCTGTTTCCACCTTACATAGGCTTTCTTCGACGCTTCCGTTTCTCTTCGGAGCTGAATAACGGCTCGACTCCTCAAGAAAAAAAACATGAACCGGTAATGCCCGCCGGCATTCTGTTTCTGGTAGTCATAGCCTTGACCTGCGCTCTCACCGCGCGCTTCAACTCGTATGTCATGTCCGCACTGGCGATATACGTTTTTTTCGGGGTAATCGGCGCCGTCGACGATGTGGCGAAGGTAGTCAATAAATGGCGCCTTGCACGCGGAGAAATCAGTAAAGAGGATTACACATACAAGGCCGACGGCATTTCGGCCACGCTCCGCCTGACCCTTTACGTAGTTATCTCGGCCGTTGTCGCCGTCCTTGCGTATAAGTATATTCCAAACATCAACGGGCACATCACCATCCCCTTTGTAAGCAT
>WJJU01000310.1 GCA_014729595.1 Chitinivibrionales bacterium | reverse complement strand
ACGTCGGACATATACCGCGCGGCAAACCCGCGCACGCCGAAAAGCAAGTGCAAAAGCCCCAACCACCAACTAAGCATGAGAGCGATGAAGATCCCCGCTACGCTCAGCGATGCGGGAACGATCCACCATGGAAGCATGCGCCTTTTGCGCTTCTTGCGACCAAAGATAAGATGGAGCACCGGCGGCAAAAGCGTAAGCGCTACAACAATCGAAGCAATCAGCGCAAACGTTTTGGTATAGGCCAGGGGCTTGAATAGTTTACCCTCCGCCGCCTCCATGGTGAAGACGGGTAAAAAGCTTACGACAGTGGTCAGTACGGCGGTGAGGATCGCGCCCCCAACCTCCGAGGCGGCGCGGTAAACCACATCACGCGTGTTCTCTTCCGAATGTGCCTGATTGAGGTGTTTAATGACGTTTTCGCTGAGCACAATACCCATATCGACAATCGTACCGATAGCAATGGCAATCCCCGAAAGCGAAACGATATTGGCATCCACCCCGAAAATCTTCATTCCGATGAAGCTCATGAGAACGGCGATTGGTAGTACACCCGAGATCACCAACGAACTTCCCGGATTGTTGATCATCACCAGAATAACAAGCACCGTGATCAGAATCTCAAGGTAAATGGCGGTGTTGAGCGTTCCAAGTGTCTCGCGAATCAAGCCGGTACGGTCGTAGAAGGGCACGATCGTGACTTTGGACTTGGTTCCATCGGCAAGTTTCCTTTCGGGAAGACCCGGTGCGATACGTTCGATTTTCTTTTTGACATTCTTGATTACCTCGAGGGGGTTCTCTCCATACCGGGTCACTACGACGCCCCCTACCGCCTCGGCCCCTTCCTTATCGAGTACCCCCCTTCGCAGGGCGGGGCCCAGTTTCACATGAGCGATATCGCCGATTGTAACGGGAACATTATCGCTGACTCGCACGACACTTTTCTCGATATCCGCCACGGTCTTCACAAATCCGATACCACGAACAACATACTCGACACTGTTTATTTCGATCGTTCGCGCACCGACATCCATATTTGACATCTTGGCGGCGTCGTACACCTGCTCAAGGGTCACTCCATATTCACGCATGGCGTCGGGGTCAACGTCGATCTGATACTCTTTCACATGTCCACCGATTGAGGCTACTTCCGCGACTCCCTCAGCCGACATAAGGCCATAGCGAACGTACCAATCCTGTATGGAACGCAGTTCTTCGAGCCCCCACCCGCCGGCGGGATTACCTTCGGGGTCTCTTCCCTCCAGCGTGTACCAGAAGACCTGTCCCAACGCCGTCGCATCGGGCCCCATAGTCGGCTTGACCCCCTCGGGAAGCGTCCCCGGCGGCAGGGAGCTTAGTTTCTCCAATATGCGACTTCGCGACCAGTAAAACTCGACATCGTCATTGAACACCACATAGATGCTCGAGAATCCAAACATGGAGAAACTCCGCACCGTCTTAACTTCGGGAATACCCAATAAGGACACGGTAAGCGGATAGGTTATCTGATCCTCTATGTCCTGCGGACTCCGCCCCATCCATCGGGTGAACACGATTTGTTGATTCTCACCGATATCGGGGATCGCGTCAACCGGTACGGGATCGCGCACCAACCAGTCGATATTCCAGTCAAAAGGCGCCACCATCACGCCCCAAAGAATAATACCGCCCGCAAATATGCCCGTAACCAATTTGTTGTCTAGGCAGAATTGTATGAGTTTATTTACCATGACGAACCCTCTTGAGCATTGTTTGGTTACCGTAGCAAAATCTATTGCCAAATTTCACTACCGCTGAAATTCGGAAATATCACTATATGTCAAACAGTTTTTTACCCTCCAGGAAAGCCCCCTCGGCATCCAATCGCAACGATTGCGCGGGACCCGGTAAGCGTTCACTCACACCGTGCCGGTGTGGCTCTTTTGCGCCACCGACGCGAGCATGCTTCGGGCGGCCCCTCATCTTTGACCGACGTGCTCTCCGACCTTCATGACCCTCGAGTCCCCTCCCCGCCTCTCGCTTTGATACGAGAGACTTTTGCAGCGATGGGGAGTAACGACTTGTATTCATGCCGTCACGGCCGGCATAGGAAGAGTCTCTTGGGCTCACAATTCGTGGGCCAACCCTGTCCCAGCCCCCTACCGCAAACCCCTCGCTTTTCATCTCATCTCCTCGGCTCGGCGGGTAGCTTCTCCTTTATCTCGCCGCATTTGAGCATCTTTGCGCCGAAATACGGGTTCAGAATTCCCTCTTCTTGCTGAAGCCAATAGGCGCCTTTGTTACCGAACGCCATCGGGCAGAACGCTAAATGGCGCGGATCATCACCGTAGTGCCCGTAGTGTTTCTCTAAAGTTATGACCTGCTTCGAAATATCCTCGAACAACTCCCGTGCATCGGGCATACCGCTCACATGCTTTACATGAGCTAAAGCCTTTTTCAGTGCTTCGGCCGCCACCTCCCACGCTTTGTATTGCTCACCTCCGGGCCGTTTGATTTTGTCTACGGCAGAAGAGAGACGCGCCATGGCTTTCTTGGCCTCAGCGAACTCATCGCCGGCGAGAGCTGCGCTTATCGCGAAGTAGCCCTCGTAAACCGAAGATAGCTTCTTGAGAAACTCCACAGAAGGTGGTTTGTCCGATATATCCGGCGTCTTCAAAAAATCCAATTGTATGTCCGTCGCATCGGGTGAATCCGACTTTCCCGTTTCAACCGGCTCGGGGGTCATCATACTGGGTTTTGCCCGAATCTGCAGCTCGCCGTCGATTTTGAAGGCACCGTTGACTACCACTCTTTCCCCTTCTGCAATCCCGGATTTCACTATGTAGTGATCACCCACCCGCGGACCAAGCTCTACATCCCTACCTTCGTAGGTTGGACCTTTCTCGTTTTCGAGTTCCACATAAACCACAGCCCTTTTGCCGGTGATCAACGGGGCCGTAGCCGGAATGAGCAGCGGATCTACCGTCTCGAAGCCGCTGGTGACATACCCCAGTTCTTCGGCGGGCACCAGCGGCATGCCGCAAATATCGCACGTTCCCGGATGATCCTTAACCACTTGGGGATGCATAGGGCTTATCCATTTGCCTTTGAGCGCTTCGCTTTTAACGCCGCCGCCTTCGGCAACATCCACATGAACCACGGCACGCACGAACATGTCGGGCTTGAGCCGAAGATCGGCATTGTCCGTAATCACCCGTATCTTGACGGTGCGGGTTGCCGGATCCACGACGGGATCGATAAATGAAATGGTTCCCGTAAATACCTCCCCCGGCCACGCTTCGACCAAAAATTCGACTTCCTGCCCCAATCGCAACCATACCAAGTCCGATTCATAGGCATCGAGAACCACCCACAGTTTGCTGAGATCCGCCAGGTGGAACAAGGGGGTGCCGGTCGATACATAGGCGCCTTCCTCGACGAGCTTTCGCAGGACGATACCCTGCCGAGAAGCTCGTATGGTCATGTGATCGGTGGTGCCGCCTCGTTTAAGGGTCCTGGTGACTTCATCGGCACTAAAGCCAAGAAGGCGCAGTTTCTCTTTGGCCGCGGCCAGCGTTCGTTTCACACCCCGGCGCACCATGTCTGATGCATTAGGGCTGAGCGTGCGCATAGCCTTGTCGGCTTCAAGAAGCTCTTTTTGCAGCGATATCAACTCCGGACTGTAAACACGCGCCAAATGATCGCCGCGCTTCACCGGTATTCCCGAGTAGTCAACATAGAGTCGATCTATTCTACCGTCGATTCGCGAGCTGATTATCTCTACCCGTGTTTCGTCGGCCCGGATCTTGCCCGATAAGCGGATATCGGTAGTCGCCCCTCGGCGCACGGCCTCCGCGGTTTTGATCCCCGCCAGTATTTTTGCATTTTTCGATATGGTAAGGCGTGGCAACTCCCCCTCTTCTCCTGTTCCACCATCCGTATTGAGAGGGATAAGGTCCATAAAACAAATCGGGCATTGCCCCGGTTCGGGCATTTTGATCCTTGGATGCATGGAACACGTCCACACCATATCTTCTTCAGCCGCCGCTTTAGCATGCACGTGACCTTCGCCACTTCCGTCTCGGCCTCCGCCCATTCTTCCCAAAAAAAATGCCGCGACCACCAGCAGGAATATGCCGGCGACGGTTACGACGCGACGAATCGTCGGATTTTTGTATAAATTCTTCATCGCTCGTTCCTCCCGCGTTCCCGTTCCGCTTTTATAAAAGAGTGCCTCGTGAACTCGGCGCCAATGATCATATCGATCACAGCCGCCTTTTTCTCGCGACGCGCCTCCTGCAAAGCAAGTGATTTTTCCAATTCCAGAAGCATGCGTTGGGCATCGAGAAAGTCCAATACCTCTACGGAATTATTCTTGTAAGCTTCTTCCACAACCACCAAAGTCTGCCGTGCCTTGGGCACGATTACTTCATGGAGCAAGGTGACCCTTCGGACGGCGTCGCTGTAGTCCTCGACCACTCCGGCCAACTCGGCGCCAACCTTATCCCTGGTGCTCTCGAGCATTTTCTCGCGAACCCGCCGCATCTCTCGAGCCTTCCGAATTCGGCTGTTGTTAGTGCCGAACCAAAGGGGGACGGTCACCGAAGCCCCCACAACCCATGGATCTTTGCCATTCTCTTCGGGGGATACCATAGAAGAGGAAGATTTTTCGGTAAAGATGTAGTCGGTCATAATCATAAAATCGGGCGCAAAGAAGCGCTTTGCCAAACCGACGTTGGCTTGCGCCTCCTCGACGAGGTACCGCATCTTTCCAACCATAGGACTTGCAGCCAATACGCTGTCCGCTCTTTCGAGTGCACCCTTCGGGATGCGCATCGACGGTAACAAACGGGGATAGGGTATCTCTAAGGGACCGTCGACACCGACGAGAGCCGTCAATTCCTCGCGCGCCTTCTCACCTTCGGCCTCCAGAGACGCAATTCCGTCCTCCGCGACAGCCATCTCCACCTGAAGCTTGAGCACCGAAGCTTGGGTGGCTTCGGCATTGGCGTAGTCGGTAAGAAGGACGGATTCCCACTGTTTGAGCAGTTCGAGGCTTTCACGGCTTGCGCGGATTGCTTGCCCCGTTGCGTACAACGAGGCGTAGGCTTGTCGTACACGCGCTACGACTTCAGCTTTGACCCTGCGCAACTCCTCTTGTTCGGCACTGAACGCTTTCCCCGCCATCTCACGCTTCTTCGCTGACTTCCCCGGCCAAGGGATCATCTGTGACACCCCCACCTTTCCGCGCTGCGCCCCCACGCGGGTCTCCACTTCGGAAATAAAATATCCACCCGATACGCTTGGATCGGGGAGCGCCCCCGCAAGACGCCGCTCTTCGCCGGCCGCCTCTACCGCGCCCTGCGCAGCATGGATTCGAGGGTTATGCTCCAACGCCAAGAGAAGGTATCTCTCTAATGGTTGTTCCGTCTCGGCCGACGACGGACGTGAAAGCAGAAGCGTTAGAAAAAGCAGCGCCCCTATACGAGCGCTACCGTCCTCCCGCATCGTGCACCACGCCTTTCGGCCAACCGGCCTTCCTCTGAGAACCGCTGTAAAAACCACGGATAGTGCCGACATTTTTTACCCTTTCTTTCTCTCCATCACTTCCGGCATCCACCCCGATTCCCGACATTTCTCGAGGTACTTTTCCGGATTCTTACTATACCGCACATTGCATCCACCGCAGCAAAAATAAACTCCCACCTTAGAGCAGTCCGGTCGCCCATCACCAGACGGATGCTCTGGGGCGCAAGCGCTTCGGCTTTGGATCCGTCAGTTTTGGAAGCGTGATCGATCCGCATCCCGCCCCGATTCTCGTTCTCATGGAGATGGGAAGCAGACGCAGAAAGCACGAAGGCGATGACTGTAAGAGAAACAGTGACCTTAATCAAAACGAATCGCCTGGTTTCTT
>WJJU01000309.1 GCA_014729595.1 Chitinivibrionales bacterium | reverse complement strand
GTGGTCCCGCATGCGGGATCGATGCAGCCTGACGAAAGCGGGAACCTTCGCGGGCGGATGACCGCGGAAGGGATTACGCAATAGGCTCAAAGTGACCTGCAAGCAATGCGGGGCCATGCGGTGCTCCGAGACACTATCGTCATCCTTTGCGTCCAATTTCCAAACACTCTTCCCAAACACTTTCCCGTTTGCACTTTTTTTAATGGCGTTTTTTGGCACTTTTTTTTCGGCACATTTCCTGCTTTGCGCTTAACAAAAGAATGAATCGCACCAGGAGGCTGCTCGATGAATACCGACAACAAGAGTGCTCATACCGTAGAGGAGTACCTGCAAAGCGTACCGGCCGATAAAAGGAGGGAACTTTCCCGCGTTCGCCGCGTTATTTTGGAACATCTTCCCGAAGGCTACGAAGAGGTGTTTGCGTGGGGAATGATAACTTATCAGGTTCCACTTGAACGATACCCGGCTACTTACAACGGGAAACCCCTTATGTATGCCGCGTTGGCCACCCAGAAAAATCATATATCGCTGTACCTGACGGGGATTTATCTGTCGAGTTCCGCACGGGAGGAGTTCGAGAATGCATATCGGGCTTCGGGGAAACGCCTCGATGCGGCAAAGTCATGCGTGAGGTTCGTAAGTGTCGATGATCTGCCGCTCGACGTGATCGGTGATGAGATCGCGTCGCTCGATATAGACACGTTTATCGAGAAATATGAACAGGTGCGGCGAAAGCCCTTGAAAATGACGGGTTGATGTGGGTCGGCTGGTGTACGAAAAGGGACGGGGAGGGCTTTATGCCTTTGGCGTTGCACCATTTCAATGTGTGGGCGATTGCCGCCGGCATTCTCGCAAACATGATTATCGGGATGCTGTGGTACTCGCCAATATTTTTCGGCAACATCTGGCTCGAGCTCATCGGTAAGAGGCGGGAAGATATTGCCGAAGATGATGCCGGCAGGTCAATGGCGCTCAGCATTATTCCGGCAATCGGGATGGTGCTTTCGGTGGCGTTGATCGTTGCTTTTGCGAATGCTTCGACCATAGCCGATGCACTGATCGTTGGAACGACGGCGTCGGTGGGGTTGATAGGTATGAGTTCCTTTAACCTGCTTCTATTCGAGAATCGCTCGGTTAAACTGACGATGTTAAATACCGGTTATTATATGGTGGCCCTCAATGTAGCCGCCATAATTTCGACACTATGGAGATAGCGACAGAGCCGGAAAGAGAGAATCAATGGCCGTATATAGCGAGCGGGTAACTTTCGGATGGTCTATCGTTCCGCCCGACAGCCGACGGGAGTAATTACGAGACGGCTTCTAATTGTTCCTTGTCGCTGCATACCAGCTTCAATGATATTCGGTCCCTCAATGGTATTCAGTGCCGAACGTGGCGCTGAAGACGCGGGAACGCTTCGCTAAACAACTCGGTGTTTGCTTGCCTGAGCCGACCGATCGACAGAGGGAGGTGTGCACGCGGTGTGCATCGATACGGATGAAAGCGAGCCGGCGGTCGGCGTAACCGCCGTCCCGCATACCCTCAAGCAAACCTTCTCTCAAACCGGCGTCGGATCGTTCACTTTCCGCCGATACGTACAAAACGACAGCCGGACAATTTCGCCGGTCCGCCGATCCTCGGCTTCCAGTTTTTCCCGGGCTGTTTCTTCCCAGTTGTCGAAATTAATCGCGGGAAAGGTAACGTCGCCGTCGTAATCGCGTTCGATCTTAGTCAACTCCAGCGTATCGGCGACGGGAAGAGCTTTGCGGTAGACGCCGGCGCCGCCGAATATGAACGCTTTTTTGGCATTGCTGATGCGCACATGGTCCACCGCCTCTTCGAAAGAATGTACGACCGTGGCCCCCGCCGCTCGGTAGCCGCGCTCGGAGGTGAGCACGATGTTTTGGCGGCCGGGAAGCGGCCGGGCAAAGTCGGGAAGTGACTCGTAGGTGCGGACCCCCATGATGCACGGATGACCGAGGGTTTTTTCCTTTACGTGAAGAAAGTCCTCCCGTATGCTCCAGGGAATCCGGCCGCTCTTACCGATTACTCCGTTCCGCGCCACCGCGGCGATAATTATGATTTCGGTCATGGCTTTTTCGTCCAATATCTTACCTAAACGGCAATGTCGAAGCGAATGCGCGGATGATGTCGGTAGCCCTCCACGCTTGAGTCTTCGTAAGACCAGTCGAAAATTGAGGTAAAATGCTTCGTGGTTATTCGCGGAAGCGGGTACGGTGTGCGGGTGAGTTGCTCCCGCAGGCCGTCTACGTGGTCCACATAAATATGCGTATCGGCCAAAAAACCTACCAGTTTTCCCTCTCTAAAACCGGTCTCGAGCGCAAGAAGGTGAAGCAGAAGAGCGTAGCTTGCTATATTGAACGGCAAACCGAGTGCTACATCCACCGACCGCTGATTCCACAAAAGGCTCAACGCACCGTCAATCACGACTACCTGAAAGCTATAGTGGCAGGGGGGGAGGGCCATACGATGAAAATCTATCGGATTCCAAGCCGATACAATCATCCGGCGATCTTCCGGGTTGCTTTTAAGAGTCGAAATGACATTGGCAAGTTGATCCACTCCTTCGCCCGACGGAGACTGGTCATGAGAGGTGTACCGCGCGCCAAAGTGTCGCCATTGCCATCCATAGATTGGACCCAACTCTTGTTCGGCGGCCATCTTTTTTTGCGTTTCTTCATCGTGGCCGTACGGTACTATCTCCGGATTGCACCACTCATCCCAAATATGATTGTTACGCTCCTGAAGCCATCGTTTATCGGTGATTCCCTTTATGAAAAATTCCAGCTCCGAGGCGACCAGCCGCAACGGTACCGTCTTGGTGGTCAGAAGAGGGTAG
>WJJU01000308.1 GCA_014729595.1 Chitinivibrionales bacterium | reverse complement strand
GGCCATGACATCCAAATAATTTGGCGCCTCGCGGGGAGCGCCCAGCAAAAATGCGATTTTGACTCGTGAGCCGAAGGTCCCGAACTTTATTCCTTTGGTGGAGATAATGATATAGAGAAACAAGCTTTGCACCGTATCGGTTCGGGCATGGGGAAGAGCGATGCCGGGCTCAACTTCGGTAGACATCTGTTCTTCCCGCTCGACAAGCGCACGACGGAATTCTTCGGCTGAAGACACGCTCCCCTTTGCTTCGGCGTCAAGTGCGACGTGCCGGAACAATTCATCGCGATTACCGATCTTTGGATCAATAAGCACCGACCCGTTTTCCACCAGACTCCTAAGCATGCGCGCTCTCCTTTCCCGCAAATCCCCGCGCCAACAGAAATGGGGCAACAAGCGATGAGGCCACAACCAGCAGCACCGTGGCGGTGAATGCGCTCGAGGTCAAAACATTGGGGTAGTGCAGGCCGATGGAGGCGATGACCAGAGCTACTTCACCGCGCGGTACCATCCCACCGCCGACTGCAAGAGAACGGCGCCACGAAAACCGCGCCGCGCGAGCCATGGCGCCGGCACCGATAATTTTGCCCGCAATGCCCGTTAGTATGAATAAAGCTATGAAAACCCAATCGAATGTGCCCTTCGTCAAATTGACTTGCAGGCCAATAAAGATGAAAAACAAAGGAATGAAAAAGCTATGCCCTATCGTTTCAAGCCCTTCCCGAACCGTATGTCGAAATTGCGTACGGCCTACGAAGACGCCCGCCAAATAAGCTCCGGTAATGCTTGCTACGCGTGATATTTCAGCCACCCCCGCAAAAAAGAACATAAGAGAAAGAGCTATTGCGTTTACTCCCATCGTGACATCCATTTTTTTTGAAAGATTCATCACGAAAGGGACAACAAACCAGCCTATCACGATTGCCGCAATCAAGTAGCCGACGATGAATGCGGCACTCGTATAGAGCTCTCGTCGATCGCCGCTAATCGTAGCAACCACCACCGAAAGCAGAATGATACCAATGATGTCGTCGATCACCGCCGCCGTGAGAATCGTTGTTCCTTCCCGGGACTGAACCCGCTTAAGCGAAATGAGAGACATGGCCGTAACCGACACCGACGTTGCGGTACTTATGGCGCCAATGACGGCGGCACGGACATAATTGGAGGGCTGAAACAGCAATGAAAGCCCAAAACCCATGGCGAACGGAATCACGACACCACCAATTGCGATCAATACGGAGGCCTTGCCCGCACGAGCCAGTGTCCGAAGGTCGGTTTCCAGTCCCGCCATAAACAACAGTACCGTTACCCCTATTGAAGCCAGAAACCTTATTATTTCAAAGCTCATTTGGCGGGGAAATACCGTCATGAGTGTTTCGATATTTTCAATATTCTCGTGGTGTTCCGCCAAGGTTTCGGATACCTCGGCGGGAGAGAGTTCCTGAGTGCGGATCATACCAACTCCCGTAGGACCCAGTGCAATGCCCAGTGCAATCATCCCGATTACCGTCGGGAGCTTTATGCGGTCAGAGAGTGCCGCAATCGCTTTGCCCAAGAATATGAGTATAGCCAATATCAGGAATGTATGCATAGGCTCTCATTGCAGAGGGTTCAAACCGCCGGATGAGAGGGTTAACCGAAAGCAAGACCAAACAAAATACATCTCTTGCCATTTGATGTGGGAAGTTAGGGGATGCGGGTAAGATTGTTACCGCGATTGAAGGGAACTCCTGTCGAGGGAGGGGGTTCGGCATGCGATCAAGCGAGAAAACTACCTGATCGATCACTTGCCGCTCAACGTCAACGCTGCGCAAATCGCGGCATTCCCGTTTACGACGCCAAAGCCCCGGCAAGGAGTGGCTACTCATGCCTTGTTTGAGAATCGACGACACCTTCTCGGCGACTCTCGCCCGCGCCACCTTCGTTGAGATATCGAAAAATACGGCTTGTATTCGCCTCTGTCGCGCCCCATTGGCAGGGCCAAGGATACGCCGGCAAAATATCGCCCATTATTAGACGGGACACCAAGCGTGCGAGAGGAGAAATAAGGGGGTGATTGGGACCGGGAAAAACGTATAGCTAGTCTACCGCCTCTCCCGGCCGCTTTTGCCCATCATTTATTACCGAGCCTGAACATTTCGTCGATATGGCTCATGAAATCATCGCTCGCAGGAAGCCCTTCCTCGTGCTGCGAACCTTTGGATGATGCCGACGGCGGCTTTGCGGCGGACGATTTTGCGGCGGTACCGTTCTTTTGGGAGGCCGCCGGTTGTGGCCCGGGAGCTTGCGCCGCCGGCTTGAACGGATCATCGGCGGCCGGAGGAGTCGCTTGCTTTTGGCTTTTGTCGCTTTGCCGGTTTTCCGCCGTCGCTTGCTTGTTTTCGGCGCTTGTATCGGAATTGCCCGCCCCATCCGTCGCCGGCTGAACTGGTGCGGTCGCCTGCATGGACATATCACCCGATACAATTCGAGCAAAATTGGTCAGCACAGAATTCAAGCGGGCATTTTCGGCCTTTCTCAACTCAAGTTCAGCCTTGAGTTCGTTGATTTGCGCCGTGAGTTTTTCGATCTTTTGGTCGTTGTCCGACCGCAATGAGGACACTTCCCGCTCCAGCGTTTCGCGCGTTGATGAAAGGCTATTTCCGGCCGCATCGGCGGATTCACGAATTTTATTTGCAAGTTCGCTTGCCGATCCTTTCATCATTGACTGTACGTCCGCGATCGCATCCTGACGGACCCGCTTTTCTTTGTTGATTGTGTCGTTTGTCTCGCCGAGCCTGCGATCGAGTTCGGAGCGAAGCTCGTCGGAAGCCTTGGCGGCATTTTCCTTCGCCGTATTGAGCTGCCGGGCGATATCCGCTTCAAATAGCTCGATCGATTCACGGATGGATTTCAGCTCGTCGCCAACCGCGGCCTCGACAATTGTCTTCAGCGCTTCCATCACCTGGTCCGATTTCCCATTCTGCGCCATAGCATCCTCCGTTCGTTTGCTTCGTGACAGCTACCTTGTGACGGTCCGGCGGGATTTTGCCCTTACCGCCCGGCCCCCCCCTCCGACAATATACATAAAATTGGCACCCTTGGCCACGAAAGTATATGAAAATCTTCATATTTGGAAAATACTCGCCATTGTTTCGGGCGGGTGATTGGCTCTGAAACCGATACCGCGGCTGTGCCTCGGCGATTCGCGGCATAGTAAAGCCGCGCATTCGCGGCAACCTGCGGCCAGTCACATGGAAACATCCCTCCCGGTCCATAGCGAACAGGGGGAAGGTTCGAGTGAGAGGTAGTGCGCTTTGGCGAGAGTGACGAGGATGAGGGGGGCTCGGTAGTATTCTGTACAGGCGCATCCCGGCCGAATGGTACACTTTTAGCCGATATGCGCCTAAAAATAAAGCATCCCGCCGAAACGAGAATCAGGCGCCCGGTCTCCACTGCGAAGCTCGGAACGTCCTTCGGCGATCACAGGCCGTATGGTCCTGCATTCGTGCGCCTAAGGTGATCAATGCCGGATTGGCGAATTCTTTTACGCACGCACGGGACGTTCTCTTCGCCTCTCACCATGCTCCTTGAATGTATAGCTTGCTGTCCGCGGCTCGACCAAACGCAAATAGTTCGCCGTGGAGATTTTTACCAATTCCTTCAACGATCCGGCATTAAAGGCCATTTCGGGGCCTTCCGTCAAGCTCCTGGCCAGATAGACGTCAAGTCCATATAGATTGCCGAAAGGCGGCATGGCGCCACGTTCACAATCCGGAAACACGTCGGTATATTCTTCTTCCGGAGCCAATTCCGCTTCATTAACGTCAGCGACCTCTCTGAGTCGATCAAAATCGATAACATGGCTTGCGGGAAGCACCGCCATCGCCGGCTTGCCGTCCAGTTTGACCATGACCGTCTTTGCTAACATCCCACCGGGCATATCCGCCGCCGCGGCTATCTCTTGCGCGGTAAAGGCTTCATGATGGGGGAACGTAGTGTATTTTACATCGTTTCCGTCAAAATATTCCTTAAGTCTGCGAACCATGATGTCTCTCCTTCCGTGGACCGAAGCACTGACCCTCTTCGGCGGTCTATGGCTTCACGGTTCATTGCTATGGTTGCTGTCCTCAACCCGCCGTGCGGTACTATCATTTCCGCTTCGGCTCTCTCTTCGCTTTAGAAGGCAAATGATATGCCGGCTTTCACCGTTTGAGGAGAATCCGCCAAAAAGTATCATTCACGTCGATCAAAAGGATATGCCGAAAGGATCGGTGATGATCAGCAATTGGCGATACGCGGACGGAGGCGCACGATTTTATATTTTTTACGGCAAGGCGCATGATTCGAATGGGCTTTAAATCGTTCGACCTCTCAGTTTACGCGGTTGCACGCCTTATGCGCCTAAACCGGCATCTCTCTTTCGTAGTCCGAAATTTCTTGTCTTGCAAGGCAAATCCGTGGGCCCATGGAATACTATGGCCGTTGGGCGGACCATAAGGCATCTTAATTGAGGTCCCTACACATTGGGGTTGTGCCTTTTCGAGCAATCATTTCGCCGGTATTGTGGTATTAGGCATTGTTTCATGGCGAGAATGTCCAACAAGAGTTAAGGAGGCGTATGTCGCACAAGCGGAAAGGTGTTGGAATGACTGACGGGATACGGGGTATATTCGGTATGCTCTTGATACTCGGTCTGGGGACCGGGACCAACCATGCCCGTGAGGCTCGTATCCGTGTTGCCGACCGGATTTTGGTCAAAAAGTCAGAGAGGCTTCTGTATCTCATGTCCGGGGACACGCTTGTTAAGTCTTATCCCATAGCGTTGGGTAGGAACCCTCTTGGCCCCAAAGTGCACCGGGGCGATGGAAGAACGCCCGAGGGTACCTACCGAATCAGTGGACGAAATCCCCACAGCAAATTTCATTTGTCTTTGCGCGTATCGTATCCCAACACGCGGGACCGGGCGCGCGCCGATTCTCTCGGAGTCAGTCCGGGTGGCGATATCATGATTCACGGACTCAAAAACGGGTATGGATGGATCGGCCGCAAGCATCTGCGCCGCGATTGGACTCTTGGGTGCATTGCGGTAACCAACCAAGAGATCGAAGAAATATGGGCCGCCGTGCCGGATGGCACTCCCATAACAATCCAACCATAACGGATCAATGCTCCTTGCCGTGCATCAAAGCTCAATGCCGGCGTGCGAGAGTGGGCGTTTGTGTGGGGGGGCGATACGGAGAGAACGGCCCTTGCCGCACAAGCCGGTTTGTTGTCGAAGAAACGGCGGAGTGGCTCTGAAAAATCGTCGCGGTTGTCGGCGGCGGCGTGATCGGCTCCATAGCCAAGAATTCGGGGGCGTTAGTTCCGCGGTGATTGGAATCCTTGAGCCTGATCCCGCTTCGGTTTGCCCGTCGAAGACTTGCCCAGCGTAGATTCGCTCCACTCAGATCGGCACCGCTCAAATCGGCGCCACTCAGATCGGCTCTGCGAAGGCCGGCCCCGCAAAGGTTTGCATCACGGAGGTTTGCACCACTGAGGTTTGCACCACTCAGATCGGCACCGCAGAGATCCGCGCCGCTCGTCCGTTCGTAGTGGGCTCTAAGGGGTACATAGACCTGTCGAAGGCTGAATGACTCCCCAAAGAGCGGGCGGTCTATGTCCTTTTGAAGCCGTGCATAGTAGGTAAGGAGGTCCTGCTCTTGGTTGGTGGCGCGGCCAAACGGGGTCTCGAAATAATCTTTGAGTGGATCGTAGGTCTTTGGATTCTTTCGCCATTCCTGCGAAAGGGCGAACACAAAATAGGATGGCAAACGTTGCGCGACGGATGCCGCCGCCGCCGGCTCATGACCACAGGCGTGGAGCCATTGAGCGAACGGGCGGGCGAGGTTGGCCGGAAGCGGGAGGCTCTTGGGATCATCGAAGAATGATTTGCCTATGGTGAGATCCACCTCTTCGAGTTGTAGATCCAGCTCTTTGGTGATCGCTTCCGTGTCGCGTGGTATCACTAAAGTGTCCATCGTCTCCGCAACCAACTCAACCATGGCCTGGGCAAGAGCGCGTCGGATAAGAAGCCACGCGCACTGCCCGGGGTCTTGCTCAATCCCGATCGCCGAGAGCGCCTCGACGGTATCGGCGCACAAGTCCTGCCAACCACCCGTGCTCGCATGAGCCGCCGCTTTGCCCAGAGCGGTGAAAAGCTTTCGAAAATCGGCGTTAAGCGGTCTGTTCCAAGCGGAAATGGGTTTTGTTACCGAGATGAAGGATTGCGCGGGCATTATGGCCTCCCTGTTTGACGGGGAAGATGATGGTCATTGTAGAGGTCACCTCATGGTTTCTTTTGTGCTACGGAGCATCACTTTAGGCACGGCGAAACTATCATAGGCGCCATAGCGCGCTTGGGCATCGTGGATATCCCTGCCCTTTTTGACCGAGAGAGACGCGACAATCCACCCCACAATCGGTGAACTGAGTCACGGCTGCTTTTCACATACGGTTTCCCCACCGGATCAGGATTCATGGGCATCAAGGTATCAAGAGAAATGCTACCAAACTAAGAATAGTAAATGCGCAGTGCGAAGTGGGTGTTTCTGGGGGGGAGATTTCAATTTTACTAAAAGCTCGAAGCGCTCATTCGCATTAATCCATGGTTACCTCCCCGATGCCGTAGTCCCAAGGAATAAGCTAACAAACGAGAGAGGCCCGGCACAATTCTTCAAACCTAAATTCGCTGATTGTCACTGTTTTGCTAAGGAAGGTGTTCGGCCACAGTACCTATGAATTTCAACAAAACATATACCCCTGTTTATAACCCTTAAGCCGTATTTCATGGCTAAGCGATAAGGCTTGGTCCTGATGGGCATAGGGCTCGAAGCTTTGGGCAACGTCGGGAAAGCAGTCTCACTAATCGAATGGGAGGCCGAGCGATAGGGAAGGCCTCTTGAAAAGCCGCCCCTCGTTCACCCAAAGATTCTTGAGCGGATGCACCATGCCCGGTGGGGTGATCTCTAAGGTGGAGCGGCGGTAGTCTTTGACGTCCTAACGGAGTTGCGAGTCCACGATGTAGGGGGGCATCGGTCCGGCAATCCGCGGATGACTTTTTCTTTGAATGCGGCAAGGGCGCTCATAATGTCGGAGAATCCGGATGCATCGCAAAAGTGGAGATTGTAGGGGGGGGCAAATATTGCTAAGGTAAAGAATAACCCCCCGAAATTGCCGTTTCTAAGCTTTTTGGCCAATTTCGAGGGGTTTATTAATGGTCGGGGCGGCCCGATTTGAACGGGCGACCGCCTGAACCCCATTCAGGTACGCTACCAGACTGCGCCACGCCCCGATCCGTATCTTCTTTCGCGTGCTTGTAACTAAAGCTTTGGGTCGGCTGTTGGTGCCATGAAGTCCCCGCGAACGAAAGGTAAAAATAATATCATGGTAAGGGTAGTGTGAAAAAATGTACCGCGTAAGACTGAGCGGTGAACGCACGTCGTGTGCAGATACTATACTTAGTAGACGAAAAGTTAAGGAGTTGTTCACTAGCGGGGTGCGGGATAGTCGTATCAGTACATCCCAAGACGAGGCAGCTAATGAGTTGTGGTGACAGCGAGGACGACCTGAAGCCGACGGAAAAACGTACCGGCAAAGAGAACACGATGGCAGATCGTCCCCTCGAAAAGGACGAAGCGTTCCACTATGCCATTTTTCAGCATTTCCCCTTTACCGCCGTCGTGGTGGACCGCGAAGGCAAAATAATCGAATGCAACGCCGCCAAGCTCGCATCGGGAGACCGCCTGCCGCGAGTCGGCGAAGTGATGTATCGCGATTACGCCGCGGGGCACTTGATTGATATGTATGCCGAGCTGATGAAATGTATTCAGTCGGGGCATGTGCAAACCTACCCGGAGCTGTCCTACAAAGAAAAGGTACTTTCGGTAACAATCGCTCCTTTTCCCGGCGGCGCTACGATCGTATCGCAAGATATCACCGAAGCCAAGCGTGTGGAGCATGAAAGGCTCGAATTAATCGAACAATTGCGCAAGGCGCTCGACGAAGTGGTCGCGCTGCGCGAGCTTCTGCCAATATGTGCACAATGTAAACGAATCCGCGACGACAAGGGATATTGGCGCAATGTTGAAACCTACTTCAGTGAACGCCGAAACGTGGACTTCAGCCATACCATGTGTCCCGACTGCATTCGCAGGCTTTATCCGGAGATCTGGAGAAGCATGACTCACGAAGGCAAAAAGGGCAATCAAGAGGAATCTCCCGAGACGGGCGCATCCTGAATGAGAACAAACGGTTCCGACTCGGCCGTCGGACGTCCCCCTACACTCCTTCAGTGTTATTTTTGGGGCGGGCGTCACGCTCCGCCCTGCTTAAGCGGCATCCGCAGTAATTCTGGCGGTACAATCCCAACTCCCGGCTAAGCTGAATGCTCTTGATAAAACCGTCATCTTTTTTGAAGTTATACGGTTCATAGTGTACGCCATATTCCTCGGCAGCGCTTTTGCCGGCTGCGTTAAGCATTTCTATACGTTTGTGGGGACTGATGCTCATGACGGTTGTGAAACGTTCCAGTCCCTTGTCT
>WJJU01000307.1 GCA_014729595.1 Chitinivibrionales bacterium | reverse complement strand
CCTGTGGCGAGGTCGACACCGCCGGGCCGTCGGCTCAAATCCCCCGAACGACATTCGCCCCCGATCTATTTCGCCAATCCTTGCTCGGGCATCTGGCGGGCGCCGCCTCACGGCGGAAAAAGATTCGGGAAAGCCTTGCGCCGATTCTGCACGAAGCGTCGCGGGAGGGATGTCGAATAGTCAAAGAGGAGCTTAAGAGGCTGGTGGACGATCGTATTGCCGAACGAGAGCTTCACACGGAGGGGGGTATCGCGCCGGTGCTCGAAGCCCTCGAGCGGCGGCATCGCTCAAAGCACGAAGAACTTCAGGCGGCCGAACATGCCTCGGCTCCACGGCTGCGGCACATTTCCGAATTGATCAACAGTTTCCGAGCGGCGGTCGGCGAGTGATAAGGACCGGGGCCATACGGCACTAACGTGATCCCACGCCTTGTGAAAAGGCCGTGACCCTGCTCCTCCGCCTCTTCATCCTCCCCTCTAAGCGAGCAGTGAAGGAGAATAAGCGGAACCACGAATCGGCGATTTGTTCGTTTTATGGCTGCTTGGCGGGCATGGGACCGAAATTCAGCCGTCGGTAAGCAGCTTATCGTTGATACTTTCGAGCTCCGCCAAGCGTTTGCGGGCGAATGGACATTCGTGGTCGTCTTCTTCCTCGCAGCGTGCCGATACCATGTAGTAGTTCCAGGCTTCGATCGCCTCGCGAAGAGTGCCGGGGTCGCGATCCACATAGATGTACTGCTTATCCAGAGAATAGGCATAATAATACAGCAAATCTTTTTTTGAGTCGGGCCCATTGGGTATAACCGACCCCTTTGAGGTGTTCAACGCCGCATCAAGCCGATCACGCGCCTCGCCGTAGAGAGCCAACCGGAAATAGATCTCACCAAGGTAGGCGTCGATTACCGGGTCGGAATACTCCATCCCCAACCGCTCAAGTATCGCGCGGGCGCGCGTAAACTGATTGAGGTGCCTAAAGCTGATGCGGGCAAGGCGCACTTGCGCCTCCAAGTACTCATTGGCCACTCCGCCTTCGCTGACCGAAGGCACCAATTCGTAAATAGTGACGGCCTCTTTCCACTGCTTGAGTTCCTCGATCTTCCGTCCTTTCTCCAGCAGCGATTCGTATGTTTCCGCCTCACCCTTAACCGGCTTTCGCAATTTGCCGCTCCCGCCGTCGATCATCGGCATCCTTATCAGCCCGCCATTCCATGCAAACGACATAAACGATATCACAAGCGCCGCGATCGAAAAAACCATCGAAATAGCCGGATACGCGCGCTTGATTGAAAAGGGAACACGCACCTTCCTTCCCGATCCCCACGCCGCATAGGCCTGAAGGCAGATTTGCAGGCTTTCATCGATCTCCCGGGCTCTCGAGGGGCGATGGTTGGGATTGCGGGACAAGAGCTTCTCAATCAGTTCCTCGGTAAGCGGAGAGATGGAGGGACGAAGTTTGCGGGGGGAAGTATGCTCGCATTTACGGATACTTTGTATGAGCATCGTAAGGTTTTTGCCGTTGAACGGTTTCCGCCCCGTAAACAGCTCGTACATGACGATTCCCAACGAGAAAAAATCGCTCCGCGCGTCGAGATCTTTCCCTTCTATCTGTTCAGGCGACATGTAATGGAACGTACCGACAATCATGCCCTGCATTGTATCGGAGGTAATATTGAGCGGCTTGGCCGCACCGAAATCCATCAATTTCACAACATCTTCGGGCGTCACCATGATATTTTCGGGCTTTATATCCCGGTGCAGAATTCCATTGATGACATTGCCGTCGGGCGCCGTTATTTTGACATTATGCGCATACTCAAGGGCCTTGGCCACCTGCGAGGAAATATTGAGTATTTGCTTCTCGCTGATACGCGGATTATTGCCCAAATAGGTACGAAGCGATTGCCCGGCGACATGCTCCATTTCAATATAAAAATAACCGTCCACCTCGCCTGTGTCGAAAACCCGTAATATATTTGGATGATCAAGTCGTGCGGTAAGCTGCGCTTCGCGGGCGAATCGATCGTAAAAATCCTCCTCGTTCATCAGCGAGGGTTTGAGGATTTTTATGACCCGGTCCAGGTGAAACGTCTCGTTGCGGGCCCGATAAATATACGCCGTCCCGCCTTCATTAATTTTCTCGAGGATCCGGCACGCCCCAACCGTTCTGCCAATGAACGGGTCCTTGCCGACCGGCGAGTGATTTGTGTTTTCGGCGGATGTATCTTCGTGCGCCACTTTTGATCCCGTCGACGGGCTCGAGGCGTTTTTTTTCTTCACGGCCATTGCCGATTATCCCTTGATTATTTGCTCAAGCGCTTGACGAATATCGCTCATACGGGCGCCAACGGTTGCTTTGGCGGTCTCGAGATCGCCCCCCGGTTCTCCACCGCACGAGGCGTAGAGCTTGATTTTGGGCTCGGTTCCCGAAGGCCGTACCGTAACGAGGTCCCCCTTCGCAAGCACAAATTGCAACACGTCGGATGTGGGCAGGTCCGCCCCCGGCTCCGTTTGCCCGGTTTCCGGGTTGAGAACCGTTCGCTCTCGGTAATCCCGCATCTCCATAACCTGTTCGGTGCCGAACGACCGCGGAGGATTACGCCTCAGCTCCTCCATAAGCGCCTTCATAGTTTCCATACCCGCGGAACCCTCAAAGCTTTGCGAAATAAGCGTCTCTTCGAAATAGCCGTACTTTTCCCAAATACGATTGAGCTGCTCCAAAACGGTGCGTCCCTGCGAAAGATGGTACAAAGCCGTCTCCGCCGTCATAGTCGCCGCCGAAACCGCGTTTTTATCGCGCGTTTCGGTTTCCACCAAATATCCATAGCTCTCCTCGCCGCCAAACACATACTCCAGACCTTCACCGTTGCTTTCGAACTCACGAATTTTAGCGGCGATATACTTGAACCCGGTCAAGGTATCGAAGCACCGCGCCCCATAGCTTTCGGCGATGCGACGCTGGAGTTCGGTGGTTACGATTGTTTTAACGAAGGCGGGTTTTTCGGGAAGCGTACCACGTTCGGCGCGGGAAGAAAAGATATAGTCGGCTAAAAGAACCCCAAGCTGATTGCCCGTAACCAAGCGATAGGAACCATTATCGGGCACCGCTATTCCCAGCCGGTCGGCATCGGGATCGGTAGCCAGAACCAGATCGGCCTCCACGCGTCGAGCCAGATCAAGAGCCAAACTCAGCGCCTCGGCTTCTTCTGGATTGGGCTTTTTCACCGTCGGAAAATCACCGTCGGGCGCCCGTTGTTCTTCGACAAATATCACCTTGATTCCCATTTCGCTCAGCGCGCGTGACACAGGAACGGCTCCAGCGCCGTGGAGCGGCGTGAAGACAACTTTTATGTCCCCACCCTTTTCGCGGATGAGATCCGGCCGAACAGCACGGCTCTTCACCATTTCGGTGAAGGCATCGTCAATCTCGCGGTCGATCATAAAAAGAACGCCTCGATCGAGCGCTTCTTCCCGCGTTATCGACCTAATATCCGTCACCGACAACGCCTCTTGTACGATTCCCTTATCGTGCGGTGCTACGATTTGCCCGCCGTCCTCCCAATATACCTTGTAGCCATTGTACTCAGGGGGATTATGACTGGCCGTGACTACTATTCCCGCGGTCGCTTCGAGGTAGCGCACGGCATACGAAAGCTCCGGTGTGGGACGAAGGCCCATGAACAAGTAAGTCTTGATGCCGTTGGCGGCGAGAACAAGCGCCGCTTCTTCGGCAAATAGATCGGAATAGCGCCGGCTGTCATAGGCAATGACAATACTTGGTGGCTCACCGCCGGCATTTTTGCGGATATAGTTCGCGACGCCTTGCGTGGCGCGCCGCACCACAAATGGGTTCATACGGTTGAATCCGCCCCCGATAATGCCTCGCAATCCGCCGGTGCCGAATGTCAGATTGGTATAAAACCGCTCATAAAGCTCATCGAACGATTCTCGGCGTATTAATTCCTCTACGCCGTGGCGAAAGGTATCGTGCGTTTCTTGTTTCAGATACTCCTCCGCCGCGGCCAGAAGGGCTTCTTTGTCCATGAATTATCTAACCTTTGCGTTGATTGTACAGGTAATTCTTCTTGAACGTCTTTCGCCTGGTTTTGTCGTCCCACAAAATCGGCTCTAATATACAACCGTGCAAACGCGAAGCTAGAAAAGATAGTCGGCGGGGCCGGCCACACCTATTTTTCCACCTCACCATCAGCAAGGAGACTAATCATGAATATTGCCGTCATAACCGGCGCTTCATCGGGAATCGGACGAGAATTTGCCCGTCGACTCGATTCCGTCGGAGTGGATGAGTTATGGATCCTCGCACGACGTAAAAAACGCCTTGAGCAGTTGGCCGCCGATCTTAAAACTCCCGCCCGCGTACTCGTAGTCGATCTCAATGTTCCCCGAGAGATCGACGGCATCGAGAAGCTTCTCAAAAGATATAACCCGACCATCAAGTGGCTGATCAACAACGCCGGATTCGGCAAGATTGGCGATTTTGCCTCTATTTCACGCGCCGCGCAATTAAGCATGATCGACGTCAATGTGCGGGCACTTACTCACATCACTCACTTGGCAATCCCGTACATGAGTCGAGGCACGCGGATCGTGCAGGTAGCATCGGCCGCCGGATACCAACCGCTGGGCGGCTTCGCCGTCTATTCCGCAACCAAGGCGTATGTCATAAGTTTCGCCTATGCGCTCGGTGCCGAGTTGCGGGAGAGGGGTATTTCCATGACGGTGATGGCTCCCGGACCGGTACACACCGAATTTTCGTTGGTTAGCCGCGATAATCCCGCTTGGCGCAAAGCCATGCTCAGCCATGAAGCCGAGGTGGGAGCGGTGGTGGACCGGGCGCTGCGCGATGCGCACAAACAAAGGAGGGCATCGATCTACGGCCTATCAAAGTTCGCCCCCCTCTTGGCACGATTACTGCCACGCAGGCTGACGGCGATAGTATCGCAGCGATTTATTTATACTAAAGTGCGTCCTCAATCGTAGCCCGGCGGCTCGCTCGAAATCTCATCAGGCGCTTCCGCAAATAGTTTTCCGATGAAACAAGCGTCGAAAGACGGCCGCCGTCTCTTCCGGTGTCAGGCATCGCTTACGCTTCCCCGCCGCTTCGCGAATTCTCGGCAGCGTAGCGCGAATCTGATCTTTTGATGGATAGAGCCCAACTTCGCTCAAAGTGTATTCAAGCGCACGCACGCCGCTATGTTTGCCGACTACGATCTTAGGGCGATCCCGCCCAACGCGGCGAGGATCGAAACATTGGTACGATTCTTCATCGCGTAACATACCGTGACAATGAATACCGGATTCATGACTGAAAACGGCGGAGCCCACAATCGGCTTTTCCACCGGCAATCGGCGCCCCGAGGCCCGAGCCACCAGCAGGGAAAGCGCGTAAAGAGGACGGGTATCGATCGTTCGCGGAAGCCCCGAAGAGCATCGCAACGCCATAAGCACTTCTTCCAGCGCGGCATTTCCCGCACGCTCTCCCAGGCCGTTGACGGTCATGCTTACCGCTTCGGCACCCTCTTGCAAAGCGGTCAGAGAGTTCGCCGTTGCAAGGCCCAAATCGTTATGAGCGTGGAATTCCAGCGACAAATTCGGCGCCGCCGACCGTACCTTCTTTATAAGAAGCGCTACCGAACGCGGCGTCCCGGTCCCGACCGTATCGGCAAGCCGCAGTCGCTCCGCACCGGCGTCCAGCGCTCGTTGCGCGCATTCCGTCAAAAATGCCTCCTCGGCGCGTGTTGCGTCTTGCAATCCCACCGTCACGTGATTAAAACGCCGCCGCGCACTTTTTATAATGCACCCCATTTCATCGGTGAGCCGTAAGCGATCCCACCCGATGATTTGAAGGTGACGGTTCGATACCGGAAACGATAGATGCACGGAGTCCACCGCGCACGATTCGGCGGCCGCCAGGTCTTCCATTCGCGCCCGACACCAGCAGGTAAGCCTCGACGGGGGGCGCAAAGCGGCCAAAGCACGGATATCCGCTTGCACGGACTCGCCCATCATCGGAATACCCGCCTCGATTTCGTCAATACCAACCACGGCCAGACGCCGGGCAATTTCGCATTTTTCTTCTCGGGTAAAGGCGACTCCCGGCGCCTGCTCGCCGTCACGAAGCGTGGTGTCTACAAACCATGCCATGGACTTCCCCGCGAGAGTTGATAGTGATATTGTTGGTCCGGCACCGTCAAGAGGCCGAAAAACGTTATCCGCTCAACGTAAAAGGCATTCATCCACCGACTCACCCTCTTCCAAGGCGTCGAGGATCTCATCCACCCGCTCTTCCGTCAAGCCCCCGTACCAATAAGCTTCGGGATAGATCACCATTACCGGTCCTCGATCGCAGGCTTTCAGACATCCCGTACTCGAAACCATCGCATCGAGTCCCCGGTCGGCAATTTCGTTCTCGACATATCGAAGCAGATCGGCGGCACTCTTGCGATTGCACACGCCTTGCGGCTCACCACTCAAACGAAACGAATTACATACGAAAATGTGACGCTGCGGCTTTTGCATCATCCCTCCAATGTTGTTTGTCACGCTACCAGCCTACCTACAAAACCCATCGATTTTTCCCTAACCCCCAACCGTGATCCACCTCCAGACAGACCCGAAAGCTCTCCCCTCCCACCTTGGCCCTTCATTCTTTACTTTACATTGTCTACTCCACTCCCCTTTTAGGCTCCACAGCCGCCTCCGTTCCCACCACAGCCCATTTTGCACTTTTCAGGAGCCGCCGCGGCAATATGGGATGGAAGCGGTTTGCCGCTAAAGAGAGATTCGAGAGCATCGGTAATGAGGCCGGAGCCGATGTGAACGTGTATACCACGCTCTTCGAGTAACCTTTGAGGACGCGGGCCCGCCACACTTGCTACAAGTGCGAAGCAATCGCTTAATCGATCCGCAAGCTCATCCCAGCGAGCGTCGCCGCCGCCGGGCGCGGGAGCGGTTCGGCGCTCGATACATTCAGCGCCCCGGACCCCGGCTCGGTATATCAAAAACTCCGTCGCGCGCCCTAAATGCTCATTAATGAGATACCCCTCTTGCGTAGCCGCCGCGACATAGGGCCGCTCGTCACTCGGGAAACCGACACTATACTTTTGCAGCGACTCACGATCGGATCCCGAAAGGGTGTCCCCTAAAAATCCGACCGCATCGGCGCGGCACCGTGAGCAATGGCTCATCAAGGGGATATGCTTTCCCGCCAAGGAGCGCACGCGGTGGATCAATCCCGCGTCCGGCTCCGCGATTGTTTCGAAATCGGAATCCGGAGCCGGGTAAAGCGGCATACAGTTGAGCATGTCAACTCCATAAGCGGCCGCCGTTTTCGCCACTTCCTCAATATGCTCATCATTGACGCCGGGAACGATTATCGCGTTGATCTTCACGATAATATCGTAACGTTTGAGACGCGCGATCGCCAGGAGCTGTCGATCCAGTAGGCGCCGTGCCGCGTCCTTTCCTCTCAACACCCTCGTACCGTCACGCATCCATCGATAGAGTTCTTTCCCGATGTCGGGGTCAACCGCGTTCATGGTCAAAGTGACATGGCTCACCGACAGCGCTCCGAGTTCATCGATATGAGGACCTATCGCCAAGCCGTTGGTGGCAACGCACAAGAGCATATTCGGATACTCATTGCGGACCAGCCGCAATGTTTCCATCGTCTCGGGCGCATTGGCGAACGGATCGCCGGGGCCGGCTATTCCAACAACGCGAATTTCGCTCCGTGTCGTGAGTACATCCGACAACCAACGCACGGCTCCGCGCGGCTTCAGTACACCGCTGGTTACCCCCGGCCGGCTTTCGTTGACACAGTCGTATTTGCGATTGCAATAGCGGCACTGAATATTGCAATCGGGGGCCACCGGAAGATGTACGCGACCGGCACGTTTGCGCGCCTCCTCGTTGAAGCAGGGATGATCGTTGGTGTTAGGTATCATGGCAGACTCCCGTCAATTGGTTCGAAATGCCCGAACGCTTACGCAAACAGATTAACCGTGTGCGTATCCATCCATTCAGGCGATAAAAAGCGAGTGCACGATCATTGGACGTATCGGCCTGCAATTGCAGCCGCCCAATACCTCGCCGCACCGCCCAGGTTTCGATATGCACCAAAAGCGCGGTTCCAATACCCCGGCCTCGGAAGGCGGGAGCGACAACCAGGTCTTCGACAAGTGCCGCCTCTCCCCCTTCGGCGGTAGAGATTACCGCCTGCGCGGTACACATCCCTACAACCCTTTCGCATCGACAAGCGACCAAGGCGCAATTGTGGGCGCCCGATACGATAAGCTTTTTCAGCCCGGCTCTTTGGCGATCAAGATTGGGGGAAAAATCTTGCTCGATGCAGAATAGAAGACGCAAAAGTTCGCTCATCGCTTCTATATCCCCGACGGAAGCTCGACGAATGGAATACGACTCGGCCATGGAACGCCCGCTTTCTAATAGGTCATGTAACCGACCGATGAAGATTCCTGTTCTCTGGTGATGAATGCAT
>WJJU01000306.1 GCA_014729595.1 Chitinivibrionales bacterium | reverse complement strand
GCATACTGAACAGAAGGCCGAATCCAACGACGGCGGCCATGAGAAATCCTATGATACCTATTACAGGTATCTCATAAAACAAAGGGGGAATGCCGGAGTAGACAATTACCGACGAACCCACAATGAGTGCGGCAACAACAACCGCAAATGCAAGTCGATTCATGACTTCCACATGCCGTGCCATCAACGGCTCCAGCCCCCGGTGCTCGAATTGGATGCGAAGATCACCGGCGCGTATTATGCGTACGATATCCTTGAGGTCAAAAGGGAGATCCCGAATGAGCCCGGTTAAGTCCACGAGCGACGTATAGGCATCGTAGGGGATGTGATGCAGTCGAAGGCTCTCGCGAAGAAGCCGTCGGACATGCGGCTTAAGATGATCGCTCAATTTGAAATCGGGATCAAGGCGATAGCCCACGTTCTCGATGGTAATAAGCGCCTTAAGTAAGATATAGAACCCCGGCACTATCCGCAAGCCGTGATTAACAATAAGATTGGCAAAACGGCTGAGCGCATCACCCACATTGATTTCGCTGAGACTCGTAAGGGAGTATTCTTCCATAAACTCGGTTACGTCATATTCAAGGCGCTCCAAATCGCTCACCCGCCCATGCGACAGAAGCGACAATGTTCTAACGATTTTCTGGGAGTCACGGTTTACCACGCCGTAGAGAATGGTGCTCAAATGTTGTCGTAAGCTTGAGGGAACGATTCCAACCGCGCCGAAATCCAGGAAACAGATCTCGCCGTTGTGCAGCACCAGAATGTTTCCCGGATGCGGATCCGCGTGGAAAAAGCCATGCTCAAAAACTTGCCGCAGCACGACGTCCGCTCCCCGGCGCGCAAGATCTTTCCGGTCAATGCCGACCTTTTCAAGGGTTTCGACGTCGGAAACCTTGATACCGTTGATGAACTCGGTCACCAACACCTTGCGTGTTGTAAACTGACTGTAGACTTCCGGTACATGAACATCCTTATCCCGCAGGAATTCGCCCCGGAATCGTTCCATGTGTGTGGCCTCGACCTGAAAATCAAGTTCCTTGGTCAAGACTCGCTCAAATTCATCCACCAATTGAGTAACATGGAATGTCCGAAAACGCTCATCTCGCCGTTCCGCGAGGGAAGCCAGAAAGCGAAGGATGTCGATATCGATCGAAAGGGTCTGCTTTATTCGCGGCCGCTGAATTTTTACGGCCACCTTGCTCCCATCCCGCAGACGCCCCGTATGGACCTGCGCAATCGAGGCGGATGCGATCGGTTTTTCCGAGAAGCTTTCCATGAAAGACTCAATCGGCCGCCCCATCTCCTTTTCGACAATATCCCTGGCCTCCTTGACCGAAAACGGTGTCGCATCGTCTTGAAGCCGCTCGAGTTCCACGATAAGCTCAGAGGGAAGCAGGTCGGGGCGATTACTCATGAACTGCCCGAATTTGACAAAAGTTGGTCCCAGCTCCTCAAGCGCCATCCGTACCCGTTCCCAACGCGATACCTTGGCTATCTCGGGGGTCTTCGGCCCGCGGCGAAAGATTTGGCGGGTGATTGCGACATATTTTTCGATGTGAAACGTTTCAAGAATATCGCCGAAACCGTACTTAACAAGAACGGACAATATCTCTCCCAGCCGGCCCAGGTGAACCGCACCGCGCCTTCGTTTGCGAAACGGCGTTGTCGTCATAACCTACTCGTTCTTTTCACGTTCCTCTTCGAGACGGTCGATACGGCGTTGCAGTTCATGGAATTCCCTGCCGGTGGGCACATCAAGACGCTTAAGCGTGTTCTCCACCATTTCGCCGACGGTCCTACGTAACGACTCACGTGCCTCATCAGTATTTTTCATCAGTTCATCTACGAACTTCTTACCTTCCTCCTCCGACATATCGACATCCTTCGCCCACTTTTTCCCGAGTTCTTCAGCTCGTTCTTTCGTAAGGTAAGCCATCCCGACAGCCGAATAGAGCACTTTCTTGAATGCTTCCACCATACCCACCCCTTTTCTTTTCATTTTAATCGTCGGCTTGCATCCGGCGCTTGAGACGCAATGAAGCGCCCCATATACCTCCATTCAATATAGCTCATCCCCCCACAGGCCGGCCAATTGCCGGTCATATTTGCTTGGCGCCATGATGCAACGAGGCGCTCCGTGTTCCGAAGCGCCTCGTTCGAAGGGATACCAATCCGCCTATCGCTCTTCGCGCTCATCGCCAAGAGAGCAGGGAACGAAAGCGATTAGTTAGTATTCTCCCATTCCAGGTCCGCCCGCGCCCGCCGGCGCCTTTTCCTCTTCTTTAGGTTTTTCGGTAACGATGCACTCCGTTGTAAGAACCAAACTCGCAATACTGCCGGCGTTCTCCAGCGCCGTGCGGGTGACCTTTGTAGGATCGATCACACCGCTCTGAACCAAATCCTCGTACTCACCAGTGTATGCATTGTACCCATAGCTCCCTTTGTGGCGCTTGACCTCTTCGCATACAACCGAGGGCTCCTGACCAGCGTTGGCCACGATCCAGCGAAGAGGCTCCTCAATAGCGCGTTCGATTATCTGAACGCCGATCGCCTCGTCTCCTTCGGCCTTGACTTCCTGCAGGGCCTTTTTGCATCTGATGAGCG